>JALTNS010000135.1 GCA_027000565.1 Rhizobiaceae bacterium
ATTCGCGCATTACCAGCATCGGCGCTCATCACCGATTTACTGGCCCAAACTGCATAAATAATCGACAGCAACCCGCTGGCGATTGCAAGATAAAGAGGAGCCATTGCCTCTGATCCTTTTTCTCGTCTTTACATTCAATTATTGTATAATTAGAATGTGTTAGACAGGTTTCCCACTGCACCGATTCGGCGTTAAACCGATGCTTCCGGCGGGCAAACTACCCGCCGTTTCGCTCACGTCAAGGCGCAATGGGAAAAGATTGCCCGTCTATTCACATTTAGCGGTTAATTTGCGACTTTAGGCGTAACCAAAGCAATGCAAACAGGCAAATAGCCACAACCGGGAATACAACCCAGTTGATCAGCGCCCAGCCGAAATTGTTCAAGGTCTGTCCGGCCATCAGTGACGCGAAGGCGACAGAGCCGAACAACAGGAAGTCATTCAACCCCTGCGCCTTGTTGCGTTCGGCTTCGCTATAGGTTTCGGTCAACATTGCCGTTGCCCCGATAAAACCAAAATTCCACCCCACCCCGAGCAACACAAGCGACACCCAGAAACGCCACAATTCAAATCCGTAAAGCGCCACGACTGCACCGGCAATGAGCAGCAAAAATCCAATCACAATAATTCGGCCGGTGCCAAAGCGGGCAATCAGATTTCCGGTAAAAAAGCTTGGCCCGAACATCGCCAGCACATGCCACTGAATGCCCAATATTGCATTGTCGTGGCTGATACCGTGCGAAACCATCGCCAAAGGAGCGGCGGTCATCACAAAGCTCATCAACGCATAGGCACCAACGGCACACATCAGGGCAACAATAAATTGCGGTTGCAACGCGATTTCAGCTAGCGATCGGCCCTCATCGCCATCTGCCACATCAATTTTTGTTGGCGGCGCTTCGAATTGCAGCCGTGACAAAACAAGCATACCGGCAAACAATAAAAATGTTCCGGCGAAATAGGCCCCGGCAAACTGTATCGGGGCGAACATATCCTTGAAATAGGTGGCCGTTTGCGGACCCAGGACAGCCGCGACAATCCCACCGGCCAAAACCCAGGAGATTGCTTTTGGCTTAAAGCTCTCCTCACCCTGATCTGCGGCTGCAAATCGCAATTGCTGGGTAAAGGCACCGCCGCTGCCAGAAAACAACATACCAAGCATGAACAGCGGAAAGCTGCCAATCAGCAGCGCCCATGTCGACACCAGACTGCCGATCATGCCCACAATCGAGCCGCCCATGAAACCTTTGCGACGGCCAATCCGGCGCATCAACATCGCCGCAGGCAGCGCCCCAAGTGCAACACCCAGGTTATAACTGGTGATCGGCGCGGTTGCCCAGGATTTGTCAACACCGAGCAAATACAAGCCAGCCAGCCCACCGAGAGCAATCGAAATCGGCGCAGCGGAGCCGTTCAATGCCTGTGCGGCTGAAAGAATAAGTGCGTTTCGCCGGGCAAGCCGGTTCGGGTCGCCAATTGCTGCGTCGCTGATTGCCATGGTTGCGGTATTCCAGAGGGAACTAGAAATGTCGAAATGAAGTATTCTCAAAATTCAGGTGATTGCCTGATTCATCAACAACACATACGCCCTTTTGCATATCTTCCACAACACCAATTCTGGATATTGTGATTGGCAGCAATTGGATGGCATTGTGGAAATCTTCAATTTTTTGCGGCGGAACCGAAAACAGCAATTCATAATCATCGCCACCGGTGAGCGCTGTTTCCAAATGTTGCGGCAGGGCCTGAATGATTTTTTGAACCGGTGCGGACAGGGGAACCCTGGCGCGCTCGATTTTGGCACCAACATTCGATGCACCACACAGTTTTTCCAGATCACCAATCAGCCCGTCGGAAATATCCATGCTGGCAGATGCATATTCGCCAATGATTGACGCCAGCACCGTTGCAGGCTGGGGCAACTGATAGCGCTCGCGCAGATAGGCTTTTTCGTGTTTGCCAAGCAGGCGGGAATCAATCTCGCCCAAAATCTGCTTCAGCCCAAGCGCCGCATCACCAATGGTACCGGTGACAAAAATCTCATCGCCCGGCCTTGCGCCCGTGCGACTGACATATTGGTTCTCATCAATCAGGCCGATGGCGGTGATCGAAATTGTAGTGCCACCGGGCGAACGATAGGTATCACCGCCGGTGAGGAAAATATCAAAACCGGCCTGATCTTCGCCAAGCCCTCTGGCAAAAGCCTTTATCCAGCTTTCGCGCCAGTCTTCCGGCAAGCCCAGCGCCAGCGAATAGGCCAAAGGTTTAGCCCCTTTGGCGGCAAGATCGGACAAATTGACCCGCAAGGCTTTTTTGGCAATCAGTCGTGGCAGGTCGTCGGCAAAAAAATGCACACCCGCCGCCAGCGCATCCTGGGTAATCACCAATTTTTTTCCTGCCGGAATGTCCAGCAGGGCGGCATCATCTGTAAGGCCGAAGCTGCCATCTCCGGCAAGCGGCGCAAAATATCTGGCGATCAGTTCAAATTCGCCTGGACGATTTTTCACGGGATCACTCCGGTTCGCACGTCGCCTCATCCGGTTTTTCGGCCAATTCTCCTTCGCGTACGGAGCGGGAAACCCGGTCAAGTACACCATTGACCATTTTGGGTTCATCACCATCGAAAAATGCCTTGGCGATATCGACATATTCGGTAATGACCACCTTGGCCGGTACATCCTGGCGATTGGATAATTCAAACACGCCGGCGCGTAGAATAGCCCGCAATATGGAATCAATCCGTGCAAGCGGCCAGTCATCGCTCAGGGAGGCGTGGACAATCGGGTCTATCTGTTTTTGGCCCTCAACCACACCGGCAACAATACTGCGAAACCACGAGGCATCGGCTGCGTGATAGGTTTCGCCATCAAGTTCCTTGCCAAGCCGCAAGTCTTCATATTCCGCGACAGTTTCCATCACCCCGGTACCAACCACGTCCATCTGATAAAGGGCCTGCACGGCGGCCAAACGTGCTGCGCCGCGTTTATTGGCAGGCTTCGTCGTTCGCGATTTGTCGGTTGCCTCAGTCACGTTCAGCGCCTCAATTTCTGGCGGAGTTCGATCATCGCAAGGGCTGCTTCAGCTGCGCCGCCACCCTTGTTCTTGTCGTCAACATTGGCGCGGGCCCAGGCCTGTTCTTCGTTTTCAACGGTCTGGATACCGTTGCCAAGTGCCAGGGATAAATCGGTTGAAAGGTCCATTAAAGCGCGGGCTGATTCACCGGCAACAATGTCGTAATGGGTGGTCTCGCCGCGAATGACACAGCCCAGCACCACATAACCATCATAGGAGACCGGGTCATCGTCGCCGTTATCGTTATCGGCAAACAGTTCCACGCCTTCCATTTCCGCATCCATTGCCATTGTCAACGCGGCAGGAATTTCAAGCACGCCGGGAACTGAAATCACATCATGGGTGGCACCTGCCGCATCAAGCGCCAGCTTGGCACCGCGATAAAGTTCAGCGGCAATATCTTGGTAATAGGGTGATTGAATCACCAGTAAATGAGGCGCTTTGGCCATGACAAATTCCGTTTGTTGTTAGCAATTGTGGTGAACCATGATGATCGAGCGATGGCAAGAGCATTTTTGCAGATAAATTGCCACCGGCTTCTCAGTTAAATTCCGCCAGCCGTGCCGCATAGCGTGCCATGGTGTCGATTTCAATATTAACCTGATCGCCAATTTTTGCATTGCCCCAGGTGGTAACAGACAACGAATGGCGAATGAGCAGCACATCAAATTTTGCGCCGTCCACGCCGTTCACAGTCAGCGAAGTACCATCAAGCGCAACAGAACCCTTGGGGGCGATAAACCTTGCCAGTTCTGCGGGCGCTTCAAGTGTAAACCGGGTGGCCTCGCCCTCATCTGCAATGGCGCTGATTGTGGCAATCCCGTCCACATGACCGGAAACGATATGGCCACCCAGTTCATCGCCAACTTTTAGCGCCCGCTCAAGATTAAGATTATCGCCAATCTCGCGCTGGCCAAGGGTGGTCAGCCGCAGCGCCTCTTCCCATGCTTCCACATCGAACCAACGGGAATTAGACCCGACTTCGGCTTTTTCCACCACGGTCAGACAAACACCACTACAGGCAATTGACGCGCCGATGTCTATGGTTTGGGGGTCGTATCGGGTATTGATGCGCAAGCGCACCCCTTCTTCAAGCGGTGTTATGTTCCCGATTGTGCCAATATCACTGATTATGCCGGTAAACATTCAGCACATCCTCACCAAATTTCTCGGTTCTGACAGGTATAAATCCTGCAGGCACATTGTCTATCGTAATTGGTGAAGCAATGCCACCGGTTCCAATCGACATGTTGCCGGTAAACAGATTGATCTCATCAACCAGCCCGGCTTGCAAAAAAGCCGTGGCGACCTTGGCCCCGCCTTCAACGAACAAAGACGAAATGCCGGTTTCCGACAGGTCCTCGAGCAATTCCGGCAGGGGTATGCGGCCATCGACCAGTTCTTCGATGATGACGGCTACCCCGGCATGATTGAATTTCAGAATCGTATCTTCTGATGTTTCAGGCCCGCAGACCAGCGACAACGGCGCAACCTTGAGGCTTTTAACCAGCCTGCTATCAAGCGCGAGGCTTGCATGTGTATCCAGAACAATTCGATGTGGCGAGCGCCCGCGCAGGCTTGGCAGGCGACAGATCAGCTCAGGGTCATCAGCCGTTGCTGTGCCGGATCCAACCAGTATCGCATCGTGAACGGCGCGCATCATATCGACCTGGGCGCGGGCAATTGGTCCGGTAATAAAAACCTGCCCATCGCCATCACGACCAATAAAACCGTCTTTTGAAACCGCCAGTTTAAGGCTCACAAAGGGGCGGTGTTTCTGTTTTCGCGCAAGATATCCGCCAAGGTCGTCGCGGGCCATTTCGGCCAGAACACCCGCCTCAACCTCAATACCGGCAGCCCGCAGCATGGCGTGACCCTTGCCGTCCACCCGGTTGTCAGGGTCAACCCATCCGGTCACCACCCGGGCAATCCCGGCGTCAATCAGGGTCTGGGCGCAAGGCGGCGTTGCCCCGTGGTGGGCGCAAGGCTCCAGTGTCACATAGGCGGTGGCACCCTTTGCCCTTTCGCCTGCATCGGCCAAAGCCAAAGGTTCCGCGTGGGGCCTGCCGCCAATTGCGGTTATTCCGCGCCCGACAATTTTATCATTTTGAACAATCAAACAGGCAACTGACGGATTGCTGCCGGTGCGGGCCATGTTTTGCCGCGCCAGGCGGATCGCAACCGCCATATAACGCTGGTCAATCTTACTACTCACGGCCTTGTTCTCGCTTCGCTCGGGCCTGCGATGCGCGGCGCATCAGCGCCGGACCGCTTTTGCGGTCTTGCTGATTTATCAAAATTGGAAATCAGATTACTCACGGCCTTGTTCTCGCTTCGCTCGGGCCTGCGATGCGCGGCGCATCAGCGCCGGACCGCTTCTGCGGTCTTGCTGATTTATCAAAATTGTAAATCAGATTACTCACCTTCCTTACCTTCGTCGGGCTCTTCCTCACCGGTCAGCTCATCAAGCAATTCCTCAAAATCTTTGGCTTCGCGGAAATTGCGATAAACGCTGGCAAAGCGCACATAGGCCACATCATCAAGTCCGCGCAGACCTTCGACCACCAAATGGCCAATTGATTCCGATGCCACGTCAATCTCGCCGGCGCTTTCAAGCTGACGGACGATACCGGTAATCATGCGCTCCACCCGGTCCGGATCAACCGGGCGTTTGCGCAAAGCGGTCTGCACTGAGCGGGCAAGTTTATCACGGTCAAACGGCACCCTGCGCCCGGATTTCTTGATCACCGTCAATTCGCGCAACTGCACCCGCTCAAAGGTTGTGAACCGGCCGCCGCAATCACCGCAAATGCGACGACGGCGAATGGCGGTATTGTCCTCGGCAGGTCTTGAATCCTTGACCTGGGTATCATCGCAATTGCAATAGGGGCAGCGCATTCAGATCACCAATCAAAGGCCGGGATACATCGGAAAATTGTCAGTCAGGGCTATGACCTTCTTTTTAACCGCAGCTTCCACTGCCGCATTGCCTTCATCGGAATTGGCCTCTTTCAATCCATCAAGAACCTCGGCAATCAGATTGCCGATTTCGGTAAATTCCGCAACTCCAAATCCACGGGTGGTGCCTGCCGGGGTGCCGAGGCGAACACCGGAGGTTACAAACGGTTTTTCCGGATCAAACGGGATGCCGTTCTTGTTGCAGGTGATATTGGCGCGGCCAAGGGCTGCTTCAGCCCGCTTACCGGTTGCGTTTTTGGGTCGCAGGTCGACCAGCATCAGGTGATTGTCAGTACCGCCGGATACAATGTTGAGACCATTGTTTTGCAGGCTTTTGGCCAGCGCCTTTGCATTATCGACAACCGCTTGCGCATAGAGTTTGAATTCAGGCCGCAACGCTTCGCCAAACCCGACGGCCTTGGCTGCAATCACATGCATCAACGGACCGCCCTGCATGCCGGGGAACACGGCTGAATTGATTTTTTTGGCAATGGCCTCGTCATTGGACAGGATCATGCCACCGCGCGCACCGCGCAGAGATTTGTGGGTGGTGGTGGTTACCACATGGGCATGGGGCATCGGTGATGAATGCACACCACCTGCGACCAGACCGGCAATGTGGGCCATATCAACCATCAGGTAGGCGTCGATAGAATCAGCGATCTGGCGAAAACGTGCCCAGTCCCATTCGCGTGAATAGGCGGT
>JALTNS010000136.1 GCA_027000565.1 Rhizobiaceae bacterium
GCCTTTCGCCGATTCGAGGTCGGCCGCGGAGAGCTGATTTACTTTGTCGGTTGCGTGGCGCATGCGCTTTATACGCCGATGGTGCGCAAGCTGAATCGTGGTGTGCCGGTGACGGTGTTTACCTTTGGCATGATTTTTGCCGGTTGGCTGATCCTGACTGCAATCAGCGGGCCAACATTATTGGCGACCCCATGGAGCAGCCTGCCTTTGATTTTCTGGGTGGGGTTGCTCTATGTGTCGGTCTGCGCCAGTGCGATGACGTTTTTCCTGTTGCAGTTTGCCGCGATGCGATTGCCGGCGGCGAATGTGATGGCCTACACCTATCTGACGCCGTCATGGGTGATCCTGTGGGAAATGGCGTTGGGGCATGCGCCGCCGCCATGGATTATTCTGGTGGGGGTCGGGGCAACCTTTCTGGCGTTGATAATGCTGTTGCGCCCCCAGCCAGCGCGGGCCGCATCAGGGAAATAGCGGGCCAAAAACCTTGTAATGGAGCGCCTCCAGCACAACGGCATTGGTGTTGAGGGTCAGGGCCTTGTTTGGCGAGCCGTCTTTTTCAAATAACCCCGCATACCACCCGCGTCTTGATTGCAGATGTTTGACCGACCGCAGCAACAATTCGGTATAGTCATCGCGCATCAAGGCCCACCATCCAAAGCTGGCCTTGGTTGACAGCCCCCGTTTACCGGAGACATCCTTGCGCCGGGCGGTGACGGTGACGAAAGGGGTGTGGTCCACAAGCAGCGCATTATAGGCGAAATAGGGTTTGCCGCGAATGTGGTCTTCGCTCAGCGCGGTCAAGACGCCGGTTTCGCGATACCGGAATTTTTGCGCCTGATACACGGCTGTTGCCACAAGATACGCGTCCTTGCGCCAGCCAAATTCGAGCGCTTCCAGCATGAAAGGTTCCGATGTGGTGATAGAGGAAACGCCGTGGGAATCCGCCGTGCGGATGTCGCCGGGCAGAATGATTGATCTGTACTGCTGAATCCGCAAAATGGGCTGATATTGTTTGGCAAGTTTCACCGGCAAGCCAATCAGCACTCCGATTCTACCGGCGTATTGTTCATAGCCGATGCGTCCTTCCTGAACCAAATGGTCATAGGCCTGCCCGCGTATGGCAATACCCTGAAACCGGCCTTTGTGGGTCAGTAATTGCAACTGCCAAAGGTTAAGGAGGCGCTGCGCCTGTGGTTGGTATTCCGGGAAGGTGCGGGTTGCAATCAACATGCCGCTTATCAGGCGCATGATGTCCAGCGCCGACCAGCCGAGGCCGGCTTTGGTTGGTTTGTTGGCATAATCGGTCATTTTCAGGGTGGCGGTATTGTAAACCTTGTTAGGGAGTTTTCCTTGATACAAAGGCAGGCGCGCCAGTGAGGTTAACAGTCGCGACAGGCGTTTGGTCGCCTCAGCATGGGAAATAATTCCGAGTTTATAGGCCGCCGTAAGCGCCATAAAATACCCGCCTTCGTCCCAAAGCGTGGTTGATTTGAAATTGTTGACCGAGGCGACCAATCCGGTTTTCGGGTCTTCGTTGACCACGAAATAAGC
>JALTNS010000137.1:0-452 GCA_027000565.1 Rhizobiaceae bacterium
GCAACAGAGATTTATGACTATCTACGGTTGATCTACGCTCGTGTAGCTACACCCTACTGTATAGAGTGTAGGGTTCCCCTTGAAAGCCACTCCCCCTCTAAAGTTGCTGAGGTAGTGCAAAAGGAGTTTTCGGATCAACAGATACGCATTCTCGCACCCCTCTACATCAAAGGTCAAAGGGAGAATGGGGATGTTTTGCAGAATCCGAAACGAACTCTTCAGGTACTGCAAGAGGAGGGGTTTCGCCGCCTGATGTTGCGACGGAAGGGGTACAATATCTTGCAAACTTGGAAGATAGAAGAAGTTACTCCGAAGCACCTCCAGGAGAGCGATCAAATTTTTTTGGTAGTCGATCGGGTGAAGGTGGAGGCCAAAAAGGGAGTGCGCCTTGCCTCTAGTGTAGAAGTGGCCTACCATTTTGGCAAATTTCTCGCCATGGTGGTCTCCGAGAC
>JALTNS010000137.1:462-1547 GCA_027000565.1 Rhizobiaceae bacterium
GACGGGGGCGAAGCGGCTATTTTCTGCAAATATGGCCTGCCCCAAATGTGGAGAATTTCGCGATCCTCCGCCGCCAAAACTTTTTTCTTTCAATAGTCACTACGGGGCTTGTCCCGATTGTCAGGGTATCGGAAGGGTGGAAGGTTTTTGGGGACAGGTATTGGTGTGCTCTACGTGTAATGGAAAGCGTTTGTCTTCGCTAGCCCTTTCCTATCGTTTAGAATATTTGGACATTATGGATGTGTTAGCCATGACCGTCCAAGTAGCGAGGAAATTCTTCCGCCGTCTCAAGTTGGGGAAGACCGCTGCAGCCATTGCAAAGGTACCACTTCGTGAGATTCAAAAGAGGTTGAAGTGTCTCGAAGATGTCGGGTTAGGATATCTCAGCTTAGATAGGACTCTAGGCAGCCTTTCTGGTGGAGAAGCGCAGCGTGTTCGACTTGCAACCCAAATTGGCAACCAACTTTCGGGAGCGCTCTACGTGCTCGATGAACCCACCATTGGGCTCCACCCCAAGGATATTCGGCATCTGCAGCGAACTATCGAAAAGCTACGAGACTTGGGAAACACAGTTTTGGTGGTGGAACACGATCCCTACATGATCGAGCGAGCGGATTACTTGGTGGAATTGGGGCCCGGAGCAGGACGTTACGGGGGGCATGTGGTGGCTACAGGTACCCCTCGGGAACTCAAAGGGAATCCTGAGACCTTGACATCCCGCGTATTTCAAGGGAGTCAGGGGGGAGAGTTGCCCAACCCAGATTTGTCTAAATGTAAGTGGATTCAACTCAAAGGGGTTCAGACCCACAACTTAAAAAATATTGATGTAGCCTTTCCCAAAGGACTTTTCACCGTGGTAACAGGAGTGTCTGGTGCAGGAAAAAGCAGCCTTGTGGTGGATACGCTGTTGCCCGCTATCGCTCGCGACCAGTTTCCCCCCCCTCGCCAGTGTAAGTATAAGAAAATCCAAGGCCATCGTGACATTCGCCGAGTTCTGCTCGTAGATCAGAGTCCCATTGGGCGCAGTCCGTCCAGTTGTCCTGCAACATACATCAAAGTGTTTGTAAAAATCCGAAGCCTGTATG
>JALTNS010000138.1 GCA_027000565.1 Rhizobiaceae bacterium
CAGATGTTGCCCTGCCGCAGGGCAACATCTGAACCCCACAGATCCTGATCGCCGATGAAGGGAGGGGTATTGGCGACTTCATGGGTCGGCAGATTGGCAATCGGATCGCGGGGGTGCATGAACGCCTCCTGTTCCCGTTCCATAACGAGATCAGGCCAGGTCAACCGCCCCTTTTTTTTCAAAAATATAGGGGGACCAGAGGCAACGCGCTTACCTGGAAGCAAAAGCCATTTACATGGTGTGGGCGCGGGTAGCGATGCCGTTGGCCACCTGCAATTCGCGCACATAGCGCACAATCGCCGTCACCTCTTCGGGTGTAACATCATTGATAACCGGCATATTGCCGAAGGGCCAGTGGTGGGCACGCACCCCGGTTGAAGCCGCCCGCCAGAATGCTTCATCGGCGTGGTGGCCCGGATTATAGATATCGTCGACAAAGGAGGGCCCCCGTTCCGTCCCCGCAGCATTTTTGCCATGGCAGGCCGAGCAATTTTCATTGAAGAAAAT
The DNA here is from genome assembly GCA_027000565.1 of Rhizobiaceae bacterium. GTDB lineage: Bacteria > Pseudomonadota > Alphaproteobacteria > Rhizobiales > Rhizobiaceae > SZUA-100. The sequence goes on from JALTNS010000138.1 coordinate 508, forward strand.
TTCGCCCTGTTTGGCCAGCGCGGTGAATTCGGGAACCTTTACCTGAACGGCTGTTGCGGTCTCAGCATTGTTGGAATTGTTGTTTCCGGTGAACATGATGATAATTCCACCCAGAAAAACCGCAGCCAGCAGCACCGGCATGAAGAGTTCTTTTATTCTCTTGATCATCTGATTTCCCGTTTTTGAACCGCCCGGGGCCACAAGATATTGCCAAACCCAAGCTCGCAAGCAGTTGCGCACAAGGCCGCAGCGCCCCAGCGCATTGATTTGCTGTTGTTTAGCATATCTAGCCATATGTAAGCTTGCAATTGTTGACCTGAATCAAGCGCCATGCAAACCGGCCAAGACACCAAACCGGCCAAGACACCATAAAACAGCGGAGCCATTTTAGCTGCTCCATTTTTCATATGCCTTGAGACCAAAATCAAATTCACCACATCAACCCACCCTTAACCATGCCCTCGCTATATGTTCTGGCAAGATTTGTTTCCTCATCAGGTTTTGATGCATGTCCACGCGATTTAAACGTCCCACCCACTATCGCAATTTCCTGATCGGGACGGCACTGATCGCCTTTCAGGCCTATCTTGGCTATTCGGCCATCAATGGAAACTTCGGCATTGTCAGCCAGAAGCGGATGGTATCGGAAATCCAGGAGCTTCAAGGCGAGCAGGAAAAGCTGCAAGCCCAGATCGACGCTTATCGTTTGCGCATAGATCTGTTTGACCCCAAGCGGCTTGATCCCGACCTGCTCACCGAGAAGGCAAGGGCGCTTTTGTCCATGGCCCGCCCGGATGACATTCTTATTCCCCTGAACAGCACCAATTAGCTGTTATTTGGATAATTCCATCAATCACCCTATTTTCCGTTAATCCAATTTTTGCCCACTATTTCAATTTATTAACCCGGAATTTCGCTCATCAATTCAGCTTTGCTGTAGCGCTGAGCAGAAGGTAAAGTGGTACACATGCGGCGTGTCGCCCCAAGGCGATCCGTTCGTTTATTTTTTGTCCTGTGTTCGAAAAATGAAGAGGCTC
>JALTNS010000139.1 GCA_027000565.1 Rhizobiaceae bacterium
TCGCCCCTCCTGCCACCCTTCCGACGGTTTCCCTTCCCGATGCCCTTCCTCCACCTCTCCAGTCCCTTATTCCAAATTTTGCGAAGTATGTGTAATCAGCATGTCCAGGTCTCGCAAGATCTTTTATGGGCAGGTAGGCTTTCGAATCAACATCTGTATTTTCAACAACGAGAGCTATTGGTGTGCCAAGAGTCAGATCATCAAGAACTCCTGAAAGGATTCTTACCTCGTCTTTCTCTTTTCTTGGAGATGTAAGAAAACCTCCCGGTCTTCTTCTCATGAGTTCTCTGTTTATGTCCTCCTCCTTCAGCTCCACTCCAGCTGGACATCCATCAACAATGCATCCAACTGCTTTTCCATGACTCTCTCCAAATGTGGTTATCCTGAAAATCCTTCCAAAGGTGTTGCCTGTCATAAAACCTCAACTCTTGCTCCAATCTTTCTAAGGTCATCATAAAACTTTGGGTATGACACGCTAACGCATTCAGCATTATTCACAGTAACCTCACTCACAAGACCGAGCAGTGAGAATGCCATGGCTATTCTGTGGTCACCATAGCTGTCCACTATGCTATTCCTGACAGTTCCTCCTCTTACAATCAGGCCATCTTTTCGTTCTTCAGCATGAACTCCAAGCCTTTTCAAATTGTCAACTACTGTTTTTATCCTGTCGGTTTCCTTGATTCTGAGATGTTCGGCATTGAAAATCCTTGTTTCTCCCCTTGCAACAGCTCCAAGAACTGCAACAGTTGGAACAAGATCTGGAGTGTTGCCAGCATCAAATTCAATTCCCTCCAGTTCAGACTTTTCGGCAACGATCTTCTCTCCTTTCTTCTTCACTCTTCCCCCCATCTCCCGTGCAATCTCAAGAAACTTTCTGTCTCCCTGCTTGGAATCAAATGCGTTGACTATAACAACTCTTCCAGCCAGCAATCCCGCAGAAATGAGATAGCTCATTGATGAGTAATCTGGTGGAATTATTAATTCTCTCAGCCTGAAATCTGACGGATAAATGTAAAAAACATTCTCCTCAGCATCAATCCTGACACCGCTTTTTTCAAGGACATCAATCGTTATGTCTATGTAAGGCTTGGATTTGATCCTTCCAACTCTTACAGCAGATTCCCTGTCTAAGAGAGGCAATGCAAAAAGAAGGGATGTTGCAAACTGAGAGCTTTTTCCTGATATCTCAACATCACCAGCATTTATCACACCCTTAACCTTCAAAGGTATTCTAAATGCTTTGTCACCAAAAATTCTGGCTCCCAGATTTCTCAGAGCTATGACAAGCTCTCTGTTGGGTCTTTTCCTCAGAGAACTATCTCCATCTAAGAGTGATGTGTGAGGGGACAGGCTTAAAAGAGATATAAGAATTCTGAGTGTCGTGCCAGAATTCATGGCATTGTAGTAGCCCGACTTAATCTCATCTGTTCCCAAGAAAAAGAAATTGCCAGATTTTCTTATGAACCTTGCACCCATTTTTCTGCATGAATTGAGAGTTGCAACGGTGTCTTCAGAAATCAGAGGATCTCTTACAGC
>JALTNS010000140.1 GCA_027000565.1 Rhizobiaceae bacterium
CTACAAGGCCTTTGGGAATAAGAATCGTGTAGTTTTCCTCTGGGATCAACCATTTTTCCCAAGGACCATCTTCTCCAGTGAACTTCATCTGCTTTTGTTTAATGTTGCGTGTAATGATTAGTTGCTGTATTTCTGATGTTCCACCACCAATAGTCGCGGTTCTTACGTCTCTTACATGCCTTTCAGCGGGATAGTCTCTCGTAATTCCATTTCCACCATGGATCTGTTGATTCTGGTATGTTATGTCAACGGCGGTCTCACTGGCGTAGAGCTTGGCGATAGAGGCTTCCAAGGCCCATGGGCCTCCTGTGTCTTTGATCACGGCAGCTCGGACATAGGCTTTTCTTGCAATGTCCAGTTGTTTTTCCATTTTTTCCAGTTTTGCTTTGATAATGGGGATTTCTCCGATGGGCTGCCCAAAGGCTTTCCTTATCTGGCTGTATTCCTTTGCTTCTAGATAGGCCGTATATGCAATTCCCGTTGACCATGCTGCAACTCCAATTCGTTCTCCCCCGCTCAGACCGAGAATGGTTTGCTTGAGACCTTCGCCACGATTTCCTAGCAGATTGGCCTTAGGAACCTTAACGTTATCGAAGTTGAGAACAGCCGTTGGAGAGCCTTCCAGCCCATATTTCTTTTCTAAACGCCCGACAGAAAAACCCTCCATGTCCCGTTCAAGCAAGAGTTGACTGTAGCCTTTCTTTCCCCTGTCGGGGTCTGTTCTTGCCAAAACCACGTAAACCTCCGAAAACCCACCGTTCGTGATGAATTGTTTTTGACCGTTGAGAACAAAATAATCGCATTCATCAATGGCAGTTGTCTTAGTGTTAGCGAGGTCAGAACCAGCGACCGGTTCGGTAAAAGCAACAGATCCAAAGATTTCACCTTTTGCCAGCCGGGGAAGATATTTTGCTTTCTGCTCCTTATTTCCAAAAGCAGTAAGAATGTCGATAACCGATCCTTGAACGGCAACACCTAGTCCCGTGCTCCCACAGGCCCGAGAGACGATTTCAGTGAACCCCGTATAGAGAGTATAGGGAAGACCCATTCCTTCGTAGTCCTCAGGAGCAAAGATAGCATATAGCCCAGCCTTACCAAACTCTCGATAGATTTCTTCGTTTCCAGGGGGTAGCGAGACTTTTCCATTCTCGAGGCTAGGACCGGCCTTGTCAAACTCAGGTGCTTTTTCTACAAGCTTAGTTCGCTCTACGAGTTCATTGCTCAAATCAAGAACATAATTGACTGTGTCCTTGTCAATATTCAACTTTGATACGTATTTCAAGATATAAGGGCTGAGAACGTCCATTATTGTGGCATAGAACGCACTAACATAAAAATCTCTCTGCAACAAGTCACAAAAATCATACTACTCACAGCGCCAACGCCCTTAGTTGAGGTTGCTAATTATTGGTCAAAAATTGTCTGATTTTCGCAGTATGCTTTAGTCCAATCCCAGTGATGGTAAGGACTGCTTCTTCGTCGGGAGAAATTATTCCTCTTTTACGAAATTCTAGAAATCCTGCAAGGGTTATTG
>JALTNS010000141.1:0-5883 GCA_027000565.1 Rhizobiaceae bacterium
GCTGGTAACAATCCCTGAATTACCCTCGGATTCACCCTAGGTTTGATCCCTGGTCTTGGAAATTGCCAAATAGAATCAGTTCTTTCCCGTCTGCACCTGTGATCCGGCCGATTGCCGTTCCGCCGGGTTTTCCACAATTACGGATAAATCGGGGGTGTGTGGCAATGTCGCACTTGAAATTATCGAATCATGCCCCAGGCCGCACTCACAAGTGTGTGACCGGCTTCCGGTCGGCACCAAATTCTCTACACCAGATTCCTGGAATCACCTCAGTTGCTCAAACGCCCTGCTGCGCGCAGTTCCGCGATGATGCGAGCGTGAAACTTCTGGAAATGCTCTTCTCCATTATAGCCCTTCTGGCGAACCCACCGGAACATGTTCAAGGTGGTCCATTTGCCAAATGCGCCGGGCATAGTGGAAACCGCAGCCTGGGCGACGGTGCCACCTTCCGGTGCTTTTTCCGGCAGGAATGCGATGGTCGGGGTGAATACCATGCCCCATTTACGCAACATTTTTTTCTCGCTCAAAACCTCGCCATCAAGATCGGTTACTTCCTCGTCGCCAAACATGTTGTACTGGACCATCTTGAAATTGGCCTTGATGTAGTCAGCGACTTCCGGATCGGACAGAACTGTTTCGTGCAACCGCTTGCAATAGATGCAGCCCCGCTGTTCGACAATGATCGCCAGACGTTTTCCCTCTTCGGCAGCGGCCTCGATGTCCTCACGAACATCCTTGAAGGTGACAGAGAACCACGGCTGCTTGTGCAAACCATCTTCACCAAGTTCGACCTCATGTCTTCCCGGTCCGGCGGCGTATGCCACCTGCGTTGCCACCAGTGCAAAGCCGATTACAACCATACCCAAAAGTTTTTTCATGAAAAATCCTCCCTTTGTTATTTAACCGACCCGCCCTAATGCCGGAAAGGCTTCGAGCAGCCAATAGGCCATGGTCGACATCATTCCCGTGATGAACAATATGCCAGTTACCACCAGCAATCCACCCATCACTTTTTCAACGGTTCCCATGTGTTTCCTGAACCGGCTCATGAACCTCATGAACGGATTGGCAAAAAGCGAAGCCGCAAGAAAAGGCAGGCCAATGCCAAGTGAATAGGCAAAAAGCAGGGATGCGCCTCTCATCACGCTGTCTTCAGCGCCGGCAACAAACAAGATGGCTGCAAGCACCGGCCCGACGCAGGGGGTCCAGCCAAAGGCAAATGCCAGGCCGATCAAATAGGAACCGGCCAGGCCCGCGGGCTTTTTATCCACATGGACCCGTGCTTCGCGATAAAGCATCGATATTTTGAACACGCCCAAAAAGTGCAGGCCCATTATTATTATCAGTATGCCGGCAATGATCGACAACGTATCGAGATATTGAGTGAGTGTTTTTCCGATGATCGAAGCAGTTGCACCAAGGGCGACAAACACGGTCGAAAACCCGAACACAAATGCAAGGGCGGCAAAAAACACCTTTTTGGCGGCCCCTTTTTCGGCCTTGCCATCATCGGTGAGCTGTTCAAGCGAAACGCCAGCCAGATAACTTAAGTAAGGTGGGACAAGGGGCAGCACACAGGGGGAAATAAACGAGATCAGACCCGCTAAAAACGCTCCCCAAAATGTGATGTCAAATCCCATTGCAATTGTCACTTGAAAATATTTCTATTCAAATATTCTTATTATGTTATGTTAGCAGGTGCAATTACATTTTTTGGGAGATGACGATTGTTTGAATTCATTAGCTCACCCCTGCGGGCGTTTCTGATAGCGTCGCTGTTGGTGATTTCATCGATCTCGGCATCAAATTCAGCCGAATTGATCATGTTTGAAGAAGATGGCTGCCCCTGGTGCGAGCGCTGGCGGGAAGAGGTTGGTGTCATTTACAACAAGACCGCAGAGGGCAAAATAGCCCCGGTGCGGGAGGTTGATATTCTTGACCCCCTGCCGGATGATCTGAAATTTCTGGTCAAGGGAAAATATACCCCGACTTTTGTTCTGATCGACAAGGGCAAGGAAATCGGCCGCATTCGCGGCTATCCGGGCGAAAGCTTTTTCTGGGGGTTGCTGGCTGTATTGATTGAAAAACTGCCTAATGGTGGTAAGCCATCGTCATGAATCAGGATATATTAGACAAGGATGCTGAAATGATGGCATCGCCCGAGAATGAATTGGCCGAAAACAGCAAGATGGACGGACCGGACGATCTTGCCGACATGGCGGAAAATGCCAAACAGGCTACGGATTTCATGAAAGCCATGGCGCATGAGTCCCGGTTGATGATTTTGTGTTATCTTTCCAGCGGCGAAAAATCGGTTATGGAACTGGAAGAGTTGCTCGCCCTGCGCCAGCCAACGGTTTCACAACAATTGGCGCGCTTGCGGCTGGAACGGCTGATTACTGCCCGCCGCGATGGCAAAACCATCTATTATTCCATTGCCGATGATCGTGCCCTGAAAATGATGGAAGTCGTTTACGGGATGTTTTGTGATGCGAAAAGCAGGGGATGATGCCATACCCGATTCCTGGTTCTGATCCCGTCGGCTTAACAAAGCCGACACCACCAGGGATCGCTCTCGGTATAAATTGGTCATGATCACAATTAATTCAATTTTGTTTGCTTGTGGCCTCGGGATACAGTTTTGCAGGGAAATTCACCTTGCGCCAATTTGTACACTGTTCAACCGCTCTTTTTTTCACCATGTTTGATGTGAATCACATAGGGACTGAAAAATTCGGTATTATGCCAATTTAACAAGGAGACTTCGGAATGAAAAATATCTTGGTTGCGTTTACTGCACTGACCGTACTTGCTGCATCGCCTTCTTTTGCGCAGGAAGATCTTAGTAAAGGTAAAAAGACCTTCAAAAAATGCAAAGCCTGTCATGCGGTAGGTGACGGTGCCAAGATTAAGGTCGGACCTCCACTGAATGACCTGTTTGGCCGTACTGCTGGCTCGTTTGAAGGTTTCAAATATTCAAAGGCAATGAAAGCCAAGGGCGATGAAGGCCTTGTGTGGAACGAAGAAACTCTTGCCGAGTTTCTCAAAAAGCCGAAAAAATACATCAAGGGCACCAAAATGTCGTTTCGCGGTGTGAAAGAGAAAAAGATGGCCAATCTTGTGGCCTATCTGAAGAGCTTTTCGAAAGCCGCAGAGTAATATTTAGCGGGCCGAGTGATATCAACCCGAAAAAAGCCTGAGTAAGATTGTCGGTCGCGCCTGGTTGTGACCGGCAATTATTGAGTACAGAGCAGGAATTGAAATGAAGCAATACCAACAAATATTTCAAAATGCCGTCGATGCACTGCATGAGGAAAAGCGTTATCGGGTGTTTGCGGATCTTCAGCGACAGGTCGGAAAATTTCCTAAAGCAATTTACCGGGATGGTTCCGATGACCGTGAAATTACCATCTGGTGCTCAAATGATTATCTCGGCATGGGGCAGCATCCAGATGTGATTGCAACCATGCAAAAAGTCGCCGGCAGCATGGGTGCCGGGGCCGGTGGTACGCGCAATATATCCGGTACCAATCACCCACTGGTTGAGCTTGAGCATGAACTGGCGGACCTGCATGCCAAGGAAGCTGCACTGGTTTTTACCTCCGGATTTGTTTCCAATGAAGCCGGTATTTCCACAATCGCCCGGCTGTTGCCGGATTGTCTGATACTTTCTGATGCCCTCAACCACGCCTCAATGATAGAAGGGGTGCGCCGTTCGGGCGCGCAGAAACAGATATTCAGGCACAATGATCTGGCTCATCTGGAAGAATTGCTTGCAGCCGCTGATATTGACCGCGCCAAGCTGATTGTTTTTGAAAGCGTCTATTCGATGGATGGTGATATCGCGCCGATTGAGGCAATTGCCGATCTTGCCGATAAATATAACGCCATGACCTATATCGACGAAGTTCATGCGGTTGGCATGTATGGCGAACGCGGTGCCGGTATTTGTGAGCGCGAAGGTCTTATGGGCCGCATTGATGTGATCGAAGGCACCCTGGCAAAAGCCTATGGCACGCTTGGCGGTTATATCACCGGGTCCAGTGCGCTGATCGATGCGGTGCGCAGTTATGCGCCAAATTTCATTTTCACCACCGCCCTGCCACCGGCCATCGCGGCGGCGGCAACCACATCTATCCGCCATCTTAAAAAGTCTGGTGTTGAACGCGCTGCCCAGCAAAATCAGGCGGCAACCGCCAAGCGGGTTCTTGCGGCAGCCGGTTTGCCGGTGATGCCTTCTGACACCCACATCGTGCCGGTGATGGTTGGCGATCCCGTATTGTGTAAAGCCGCCAGTGATCATTTGATGAAAAAACACGGCATTTATATTCAGCCAATTAATTATCCAACTGTTCCGCGCGGCACCGAACGGTTGCGGATAACACCTACTCCATTCCATGATGACGCTTTGATCGAACATCTTAGTGCCGCTTTGGTGGAAACCTGGAAAGAACTGGGCTTGCCATTTGAGCATGGCCAGGATGAAGAAGAAGACGCAGTAAAACCGGAATTGTTTCCTGCCGCCGGTGGTTGAAAAAGTGCCGGTTCGGGCCTGCGGTCCGCTCCTATGACGAGTTCTGCTGTCAAGCCATCACTATCGCTGATGTTATCATCCCCGGCCCATATGCTGTCACTCGGGTTTGGCAGCGGACTTGCACCCTTTGCACCGGGCACCTTTGGAACGCTTGTCGGATTTCCGCTCTACTGGCTGTTGATGCAGGTTTCCCTTTATCCGAAAACAGCGATCTATCTGGCACTGTTTGTTGTCGGCTGCTGGATATGTGGCAAAACCGGTGATGCGCTTGGCAAACACGACCATTCGGCCATTGTTTTCGATGAAATTCTGGCAATGGCTATCGTGCTCGAATTTACCCCCTCCGGCTGGATGTGGTGGGTTATGGCGTTTTTATTTTTCAGGCTCTTTGACATCGTGAAACCCTGGCCGGTTTCACTCGCTGACAATACCCACGGCAGTGGATTTTATGTGATGCTGGATGATATTCTTGCCGCCATTTATGCAATATTCGGGATTCTGATTCTTCAATACAGTATTGGTTTGTTCTGAAATCTCCCTGATACAGACCATTATGTCCCGATATTTGCTTACACATTCGAATATATTGCGACAAAGTGCTCTGAATTTCGTCCGCGTCTTGCAATGACAGGCGAGAAGTCGCAGAATTGCACCAGAGGAAATTAGTAAACAAACGGGAGTGAACTATGGCTGATATTGTAATCATGGGAGCAGGAATTGGCGGTGTGCCAATGGCTTTTGAAATGAAAGAGCAGGCGCGCAAGGAAGACCGCATTATTGTGATCTCCAACAACCCGTATTTCCAGTTTACTCCCAGTAATCCGTGGGCGGCGGTTGGCTGGCGCAAGCGTGAGGACATTACGATTGACCTTGCAAAAGTATTCAAAAAACAGGGTATTGAATTTATTGCCGATGGTGCTGCCAAGCTGAACCCTGATGACAATTCGGTTGAACTGGAAAGCGGCAAGGTTGTTTCATATGACTATCTGGTCATTGCAACCGGACCTGAACTGGCATTTGACGAAGTGCCGGGTCTTGGACCGGAAGGTTTCACCCAGTCGATTTGCAGTATCGACCATTCGATTGATGCCCATGATGCCTGGGAAAAATTCTGCGCGGATCCCGGCCCGATCGTGGTTGGTGCGGTGCAGGGTGCATCCTGTTATGGCCCGGCCTACGAATTTGCAATGATCATGGATACGGAGCTGCGCAAACGCAAAATCCGCGACAAGGTTCCAATGACCTTTGTGACCGCTGAACCCTATGTCGGGCATCTTGGCCTTGGCGGTGTTGGCGATACCAAGGGATTGCTGGAATCTGAAATGCGCGAACGCCATATTCGCTGGATT
>JALTNS010000141.1:5893-6676 GCA_027000565.1 Rhizobiaceae bacterium
GTCGACAAGGTCGAAGAAGGCAAGATGTCGGTTACCGAACTTCAGGCCGATGGCGAAGTTGCCAACACCCATGAGCTGGATTTCAAATATTCGATGATGTTGCCGGCATTCCGCGGCATTCCGGCGGTGCGTGATATTGATGGTCTGGTAAATCCGCGTGGATTTATTACCGTCGACAAACACCAGCGCAATGTCAAGTATCCCAATATATTCTCGGTCGGGGTCTGCATTGCAATTGCTCCGCTGGAGGCGACACCGGTTGCGGTTGGTGTTCCAAAAACCGGCTTCATGATTGAAAGCATGGTTGCGGCGACCTCACACAATATTGGCGAAATTCTGCGTGGCAAGGAGCCGACCCACGAGGCGACCTGGAATGCATTTTGTCTGGCAGATTTTGGCGACAAGGGGGTTGCATTCCTTGCCCAGCCACAAAATCCGCCGCGCAATCTCAACTGGTCGTCCGACGGCAAATGGGTACACCTGGCCAAGATCGCGTTTGAAAAATATTTCATGCGCAAGATCCGCAAAGGCCAGTCCGAGCCTTATTATGAAAAAGCCATTATGAAAATGATGAATGTGACCCGTCTGAAAGGCTGATCACAATAAAACCAATTTCATCAGGCGGGCGGTGTGGATTATTCCAGATCGCCCGTTTTGTTATGGAGACTGGTGAATTCACCGTTGACAAACATCAGCGGAGGACGCGAGGCCCTGGAGCCGAATTCTCTTACTTCGCCCAGAAATATTTCGTGGTCTCCGCCATCATGGTGTCCATATAGATTG
>JALTNS010000141.1:6686-20207 GCA_027000565.1 Rhizobiaceae bacterium
CCGCTGATACTGTTGCGCCATTCAACTCCGTCGAATTTTTCCAGTCCCGATGCCGCAAACTGGCGGGCAAGGTCTGCCTGATCTTCCGATAACACATTGACGCAAAAAGACTGGCAGTTGAGGAAATTTTGCAGGTTTCCCGAACTGCGTTTGAGGCTCCACAAGATCAGTGGCGGCGAAAGGGACACCGAATTGAACGAATTTACAGTCAAGCCAACAGGCTCGCCCCGGGCATCCAGTGTGGTGACAATGGTGACGCCGGTTGCAAAACAGGCCAATGCCTTGCGATAATCGGTTTCCTGCAGCAATTGTTTTCCAGCCAATTGTCGGTTGTTTGGCCACAATAGACCTTGCCCGGCAGCCAAAAGCAGGGCAAGCCAATGGCTCTAAATCAATAACCGGCAAAAAGAAACCAATAAAATCCAGCCATTTTGAACAAATGGCCGGATTGTTCATCTCTCACGGAAGGGCCGGTTTATTTGGTAACGGGCAGGCCGCGTTTCAGCCAGCCCGGGCCATAACGCGAACCCAGCATGCCTTCGGCGACATCAATCACATTGGTGTAACCGCGTTTTTGCAACTCACCCTGAATAAAATTCGAACGACCGCCGACCGCGCAAATCAGCGCAACCGGTCTGGATTTGTCGTTGTCGATCAGTGCATTGAGTTTCTGCAAAAAACCCTTTTGATGCATGCTGACACGCTCGGCATAGGTACCGGTGCCGGTTTCTTTCCATTCCTGCGGTGAGCGAATATCGAGCAGTACCAGTTCACCGTTTTTGGCTTTCTCAAATGCGGTCGGGGCGTCCATCACCCCTTCGGTTTTAAGCGGTTCGTCCTTTGAAACAGGATGCCCGGCCATAGCCGGCGCACCGGCCAGTGGCAATGACAGCACTGCAAAAGCAAATAGGGCGATCAGTCTAATCAAGTATTTTTTGAACATGTTTTTCACTTTGGTTGGTCTTCTGGATAGGGGCTTTTGATTGTATAACGTCAGTTGACGGGCATGCCGTCGTTGCGCCACTTGATTGAACATCCCATTGACGGAATTTGCTCACCCGGGCCTTTACCGGTTTGGCCGACAAGTTTCATGGCTTCAAATAAATCACGTCGAAGGTCCGCGGGACCGGCCTCCTTGCGCGAGGCGTCGAGCCTGCCGCGATATTGCAGGCCGCCAGAACTGTCGTAACCAAAAAAATCCGGGGTACAGACCGCATCAAAGGCGCGCGCCACTGACTGGTCCTCATCAACCAGATAGGGAAACGTAAACCCGTGTTTTTCAGCAAATGGTTGCATCAGCTCAGGCGCATCGTCGGGGTAGGCATTCCAGTCGTTCGACATAATGGCGGCTGCGCCAATGCCCAATTCCTGCAGGTCCTTGATGTCGCGTACCAGCCGGTCAATGATCGACTTTACATAGGGACAATGGTTGCAGATGAATACAATCAAAGTGCCATTTTTACCCTTAATGTCGTCAAATGTGTGGATTTTTCCATCATAAGACGGCAGTGAAAATGCCGGTGCCTTTAACCCAAATTCGCATACGGGTGGTATAACGGCCATGGTATTGTTCCCTTTGAGTTTGAAATTCTGCTACTGCCGGAATATGCAATGCCATCGATATACATTCAATAAAAAGAATGTAAAGCATGACCGGAAAAGGTCACTTCACATTTGCGACATTGGTGAACGAAACGGACGGGATGAGCCCACAGGCAGGGTGAGCGATACAGGCAGGTTTTTGCTGGTCGAAATTTAGAAACAAAAACCTGACCATTGGTAAAGGGCTTGATTACTGAAGGCTATCGGCTACGATACAGGAATATATGTAGCAGGAGGATTTGCGGTGCGGCTATTTTCAGTCAGGTTTGCAGTATTGTTGGGCCTTTTTGGTCTGGTCTTTTCGTTCAGCACGCCTTCAATGGCGCAGGTATCGATTGAATTGGGGGGATCGGCTGCCGATCTGAAACGCCGATTGACTGCCAACGGTTATACCGAGATCGTCATAATCAAACAAAAATTTGTTGCAACCACCGTTGAAGCCTGTCTTGGCAAAGTTCGTTACAGGATGAAAATCCTGATTACCGGACAAACCAAATCTCGCGATAAGATCGGTAATTGCCGCACGGAAATCAACATCGACCAGGCCCGCAATCTGTTGCTCAAACAGGGTTATGACCGCATCGATATTGAACCGCGACGCAATAAATTTGTTGCTGTGGCCTGCCTTAATCGGGCCCGTTTGCGGGTCTCGGTTGACCGGTTTGGTGATGTTCGTCAGGAACGGCGGCTTGGTAAATGCCGCCCGACAGGACTTACACCCACCGATGTCAAGGCCGATCTCGAGCAACAGGGCTATTCACGTATCCGGTTTATCGACCGCCAGTTACCGCGCTATGTGGCCGAGGCCTGTCTCGGTTTGACCCGGGTTGAGCTGGTAATTTCCGGAGATGGTGAAATTCGCCGTGAGAACGAAATTGGCAGTTGCCGCCGGGCCATCGATCCGCGTGAGTTGACGGATATACTCAAGCGCAACGGATTTAACCGGGTCAAGGTGATTGATGATCAGTTGCCGCGTTATGTGGTCGAGGCCTGCCGCAACAACAAACTGCAGGAAGTGACCCTCAACCGGTTTGGCCGGATCGTCGATCAGTATCAGCTTGGCCGCTGCGCAAATCAGATGAACCGGGCACAATTTGAAAAGTTCTTAAAAAAACAGGACGTTTCACGTACTAAAATTATCAGCCAGAACAACGGGATCTATATCGTCAAGTTGTGTGAAGCGGAAAACCAGTTGAACGTCACCTATAACAATTTTGGCGAGGTGCTTGGTCAAAAACGGGTGGGGACATGCCGTTCGCGTTCGGTTGCTGAAATTTCTGATGCACTGGCCAGACGCGGCAACAGGAATACCAGATTTTACGCGGAAGGATGCCGCAACGGCAAAAGAATCCGTGTTGAATTCAACCGGATAGGCGATCCCGTCGGGCGCAAGCGCCTTGGTTCCTGTTGAGTAAAAATTCTATTTCAGGCAGTCAGGGTCGATCTCCCTGATTGCCTGATAATGGCTTAAATAGACCTTGCCGGTGAGGTGGTGAAAGAATTCGGTCCGTTTCAGTCGGTCCATGACCGGGCCTTTTATTTCCGACATTGAAAATTTAACGCCGGAATCCTTCAATCGCCGGTTGATTTCCTCAATACTTTCAAATGCACTGGCGTCGATGGAGTTAACCGCCGGGCACATCAATATCACATGTTCCAGCTTTGGCCGTTTGGCAACCTGATCATAGATGTAGTCTTCCAAAAAACGGGCATTGGCAAAATACAGGCTTTCATCGACCCGTAGCGACAAAACCTTTGGGCTGGTACGCACATCATGGCGATGAATATTGCGAAAGTGTTCGGTGCCGGGAACATTGCCGACAATCGCTACATGGGGTCGGCTGGTATTGAAAAGATGAATGCTGATAGACAGCGCCACCCCGGTCATGACGCCGTTTTCAACGCCGAACAACAAGGTGACTATGATAGTTGCCAGCATGGCAAAAAAATCCGCGCGCGAATAACGCCAGGTCTGGCCCATTGTGGAAAAATCGATCAGCGATACGACCGCGACGATGATGATCGCTGCAAGCGTTGCGACAGGGAGATAATATAATAACGGGGTCAGGAGCAGGGCAGCGATGGCAATGCCTATGGCAGTAAAGGCGCCTGCCGCGGGGGTTTCGGCACCGGCATCAAAATTGACCACAGAGCGGGAAAATCCGCCGGTTACCGGATAGGAACCGGAGATCGAAGAAACAACATTGGCAGCCCCAAGTCCGATCAGTTCCTGATCTGGAACGATGCGTTGTCGCCGCTTTGCGGCTAAAGTCTGGGCGACTGAAATTGATTCCATAAAGCCGATAATGCTGATCAGTATGGCCGGGCCGATGAGGCTGAACCACAGATCCGGATTGTAGGAGGGCAAGGTCAGGCTTGGCAGCCCCGCCGGAATTTTTCCGACTATGCGGACGCCATATTGATCAAGTCCGAAAACTGCCGACAACAACACGGTAATAAACACAGCAATCAGCGGACCTGCTTTTGATACGATATTGGCCAGCATCGGGCTGGCCCCCCTGGCAATCAGCGCGGTTTTCATGTGTTTGCGGGCCCAGACCAGAAAACCGGCCGCCCCAAGACCCAATAGCAGGGTGATGATATTGGTATCGCCCAGCTTGCTGAAAATCGATGTGACCAGGTCATAAAAGCCCCTGCCGCTGACTTTGATGCCCAAAATATGTTTGAGCTGGCTGGTGGCGATGATCAGCGCTGCAGCATTGATGAAACCGGTAATCACCGGATGGCTCAAAAAATTGGCCAGAAAGCCAAGTTTGAAAATCCCCAGAGCCAGCAGAAACAGGCCGGAGATAAAGGCAAGCAATATGGCAGCTTCGAGATATTGGGCCGAGCCCTGTTCGGCGATTGCGCCGATGGTCGAGGCGGTCAGCAGCGAGACCACCGCCACCGGGCCAACGGCGAGCGTCCGGCTGGTTCCAAACATCGCATAGGCAAACAGCGGCAAAATACTGGCATACAGCCCGACCTGTGGCGGCAGGCCCGCCAGCAATGCATAGGCCAGCGATTGTGGAATCAACATGATGGTGACAATCAGCGCGGCAACCATGTCGCTTGAAAGTGTATCTTTGCTATAGCCGGTTAGCCATTGGGATGGCGGAAACCATGAAATATTGCCGGAAGGCAATTTGTCAGCCGCCTTGCGGGCAAATTTGATCAAACCATCGGTTTTCAATTGAAGAAATCCTGAAGAGCATTTTGGCTCTATATCACACATAAGGGGATTGTGCCGCAATGGATGGTGATGGAAATGTCCCGAGAAATGACCCGGCATCTGCCGGGTCACCCCTGGGAGGATTAGGCGAGGATGGTACCCGCCTCATCTGGCGTTTGAGTAACGCCAAATTATTTTGAGTCGAAATTCGACCAGTTTATTTCACCCGCGTGCCGAATCCACATCATAGCGGCAGCTGGGAGGATCTGGCGCTAAAATGCTTGTTGGTACACGGGTGAAGTTCGTATATTAATACATTCTAATTTATGAATGTCAAATTATTTATTGCCCCGGTGGCGATAAAGTTTTGTTACAAAAATTACCAACCGTGGATGAATCATTCACCCATCACGATGCCTTCGCGGCGCGGATCAGCGCCACCTTGCAGGCCATCGGCATTAATCGATATGCCATGCAGACCGGAATTGAGATTCCGGAGTTTTACCTTGTAGCCGATTTGTTCGAGTTTTGGCGCCATAGCTTCAGCAGCGGTGCCTTTCTCGAGGTCATAGGTGCCAAACCGGTTGACCAGATGTGGCAGATCGATGGCTTGCTGCACATTCATGCCCCAGTCCAGTTTGGCAATGATGGTTTTGGCGACAAAGCCGATAATGCGGCTGCCGCCGGGAGAGCCGATGATGAAATCGGGTTTTCCATCCTTCATGACAATTGTTGGCGACATCGATGAGCGCGGACGTTTGCCTGGCTCCACCCGGTTGGCAATCGGCACACCATTGCGCTGTGAGCGAAAGGAAAAATCGGTGAGCTCGTTATTGAGCAGAAACCCGCGCACCATAAGCCGTGAACCAAAACCGTTTTCAATGGTGGTGGTCATTGAAAGGGCGTTGCCATATTGGTCAATAATCGAGATATGGCTGGTCGATGGTAATTCGTTGGAATCATCATCAGAATAAAGCCGCGCATGATCCCATTTGGGGGTGCCTGCGGTAACTTTATCAAATATTGCGCCATCCTTGATCAGCGCCGAACGACTTGCGAGATAGTCGCCATCAATCAGCCCCTTGACCGGCAAGGGCACATAGTCGCTGTCAGCCATGTATCGACCACGATCGGCAAAGGCCAGCCGCGATGCCTCGCCAATCAGACGCCAGCTTTCAGGATTGTCAGGGCCAAGCGATTTAAGATCGAACGGTGAAAGAATGCCGAGGATTTGCCCAACTGTCAGCGCGCCGGATGAAGGCGGCCCCATGCCGCAGATTTCATAGGTGCGGTAAGGCGCACAGACCGGTTGGCGCTCGATGATCCGGTAATTTTGTAAATCCGGCAGCCGCATGACCCCGGGATTGCCCGCAGCACCGCGTATTTTTGCAACAATATCCACGGCGATATCGCCAAAATAGAATGATCTTGAACGGCCGCCCGACAATGCTGCGAGGCTTGCCGCATAGGCCGGGTTTTTGAGAATATCGCCCGCCTGCAAGGGTTCTCCGCCGGGAAGCAGATAAGCAGCGGTTTCAGCGTCGCGGGCAAGGCGCTTTTGATCTCTCGCGATCAGGGATGCAAGCCGTGGTGAAACCTCAAAACCGCCTTTGGCCAGTGATGAGGCATCTGAAACAAGTGATGTCCATTCCAGTTTGCCCCAGCGTTGATGCAGTTGATCGAGCAATTTTGGCGTGCCTGGAACACCAACTGAACGACCGCCAACCACCGCGTCAAAAAACTTCAGCGGATTGCCGTCCTTATCCTGAAACAATCGCGGATTTGCATCCATCGGCGCGGTTTCGCGCCCGTCCAGCGTGGTCAGCCGCCCG
The DNA here is from genome assembly GCA_027000565.1 of Rhizobiaceae bacterium. Classification (GTDB taxonomy): domain Bacteria; phylum Pseudomonadota; class Alphaproteobacteria; order Rhizobiales; family Rhizobiaceae; genus SZUA-100. The sequence goes on from JALTNS010000141.1 coordinate 13,293, forward strand.
GATTTTGCATCGAAATAGACCACAAATGCACCGCCACCAAGCCCCGATGATTGCGGTTCGACCAGCCCAAGCACCAGTTGTGTGGCAATGGCGGCATCTGCCGCCGTACCACCGGCGCGTAAAACCCTTGCACCGGCTTTGACTGCCAGCGGATTGGCGGCAGAAATCATCCATTTTTTGGCGCCCACCGGCCTGGCTGAATTTACCGGTTTCAGTGAAGTCGATGCTTCCGGCGCAACACTGTCTGCCGATTGCTGGGCAAATACCGGGCCTGCTGTCAGTATAACAATGCAGATTGATAAAATCCTGATCGAATATTTCATGGCGGTTTTCTCCTGTGGAGGTGACTGACAGAGGCTTCTATGACCGGTTCTGTGCGGGCAATTGAATATGCTGGATGGTCAATTCGCAAATAACAAGCGCCTGTTGATCAAATTTCCTTGTCGTTGATGGTCCAGGCAAACCTGCCGGATCAGGAGAATATTTCTTATCCCAAAGGCTAATTGCGCTGAAATCGGATATTTTTCATTATACCGCGTGGATGGCGCGGACGAGGGCGTTGTCATTCGCAATACCTCATTCAAGCCAAATGTCTCATCAGGGAGGAAACTCATGAGCAACTCAAAATCAGAAATTTCACGTCGCAAGGTTATAAAAACCTCGGCTGCTGCCATGGCAGCAATCGGTGCTGGTCCAATGTTCTTCACCCGTGGCGCTATGGCCCAGGAATATTGCAATGCACCAAAGGGTGATACCGTAACACTCGGTTTTAACGTGCCACAAACCGGCGCTTATGCCGATGAGGGTGCAGACGAACTGCGCGCTTACAAACTGGCCGTAAAACATCTCAATGGTGAAGGTGATGGCGGCATGCTCAACACTTTCAAACCTTCGGTGTTGAAGGGTAATGGCGTTCTGGGTAAAAAAGTTGCGTTTGTTACCGGCGACACACAGACCAAATCAGATGCTGCCCGCGCTTCTGCCAAGCGGATGATTGAAAAAGACAAGGCAGTGATGATTACCGGCGGTTCTTCTTCCGGTGTGGCCATTGCCGTGCAGAGCCTCTGTCAGGAAGCCGGTGTTATCTTCATGGCCGGTCTTACCCACTCCAACGATACAACAGGCAAGGACAAGCGGGCCAACGGTTTCCGTCACTTCTTCAATACCTATATGTCAGGTGCGGCGCTTGGCCCGGTGCTTGAAAAAGAATACGGTAAAGAGCGTGTGGCCTACCACCTGACCGCTGACTACACTTGGGGCTGGTCGCAAGAGAAGTCGATGAAAGACTTCACTGAAGCGCTTGGCTGGAAGACTCAGACAACCGTTAATACACCGGTTGGTGCGGGTGACTTCTCTCAGTATATCACGCCGGTTCTCAACTCTGGTGCTGATGTGCTTATCCTCAATCACTATGGCAAGGACATGGTGAACTCGCTGACCCAGGCTGTGCAATTCGGTCTGCGCGACAAGCAGGTCAACGGCAAGAACTTCGAAATTGTTGTTCCGCTGTTCTCACGTCTGATGGCGCAGGGTGCCGGAGATGCGATCAAGGGCATTCTCGGATCAACCAACTGGAACTGGTCGTTGCAGGATGAAGGCTCCAAAGCATTTGTCAAAAGCTTTGGTGCTGAATATGGCACACCACCATCAATGGCGGCCCATACCTGCTATGTACAGGCGCTTCTTTATGCCAACGCAGCCGAAATGGCCGGTACGTTTTCGCCGGCAGGAATTGTCAAGTCACTTGAAGGCTTCAAGTTTGACGGCATGGGCAATGGTCCGACAGAATATCGTGCGGAAGACCACCAGTGCTTCAAGGACGTTCTTGTGGTGCGTGGTAACCAGAATCCAACATCGCAGTTTGACCTTCTCGAGGTGGTGGAAGTTACCCCGCGGGCGCAGGTTGAGTATGATGCTGCAATTATGGGTGGCAGCCTTGGCCCGGTTAATGCCAAGGCCTGCTAAGTTATCACCATGAAATAATTCGGCCGCCCTTGACAATGAAGTCACGGGCGGCTGGAAATTGCTTGCAGGCTTGGGCTTGTTGGTTGAAATTAAATTTCTTGGAATAACCCCTTGACCGGGGTCGGTGGGGCTTATGGACGCAATTTTTCTACAATTGTTGAATGGTCTGGACAAGGGCGGAGCCTATGCGCTGATCGCACTTGGGCTAACCCTGGCATTCGGAACACTGGGAGTGGTCAATTTTGCCCATGGTGCCCTGTTCATGTTCGGCGCATTTGGTGCTGTGACGCTTAACAAATTTCTCACCCTGCAACAGGTGGTTCTTGATCCGGTCAAAAAGACCGCCTGGGGTACACCACTTGAAATCAAGACCCCGTATATTGAAGCCTGGCTGGGGGATTTTGGAGCAATACTGATAGACTATTCAGTGCCGGTTTCAATTTTGCTGGTGATACCGTTCATGCTGCTTATCGGCGTGGCGATGGAACGCGGACTGATCCGCCATTTTTATAACCGGCCGCATGCGGACCAGATTCTGGTGACCTTTGGTCTGGCCATTGTCATGCAGGAAATCATTCGCCACTATTTTGGTGCAAATCCAGTGCCTCAAACCGCACCAGAAATTGTATCCGGCAGCGCCAATGTCGGTCAATGGCTGGGAATTGGCGAGAACCTCGTCTATCCGTGGTGGCGACTGGTCTATTTCGCATTTTCCGCTGTTGTGATATTTTTGGTGTTTGCGTTTTTGCGCTTTACCACCTTCGGCATGGTCGTGCGGGCCGGAATGTTCGACCGCGATACGGTGGGCCTTTTGGGCATTAACATCCAAAAGCGCTTTACCATTGTATTCGGGCTGGCCGCGGTTGTTGCCGGTGTCGCCGGGGCGATGTACACGCCGATTTTGCCGCCGGATTACAATATCGGAATGGAATTTCTGGTTCTGTCATTTGTTGTTGTGGTTGTCGGCGGCATGGGTTCGCTGGGTGGCGCTGTTACGGCAGGCTTTCTGCTCGGTGTCCTGCAATCCTTCGCATCAATGAATGAAATCAAAAACATTATTCCGGGTATTGACCAGATTATCATTTATCTGGTTGCGGTGGTCATTCTGCTGACCATGCCGCGCGGCCTTATGGGTCGCAAGGGCGTGATGGAGGATTGATGCGATGAACGGCAATTCCGCCCGTAGTGACTGGCTTTTATTGTTTTTGTTTGCAGCCGTGGTGCTGTCGGCAGGCAACATATCCATCGGCAGTTTTCAATTTACCGGTTGGGCCACTCTGATTGGTGCCGGTTATCCTGACCTGTTACAGAAATTTGCCATATTCGGCATTTTTGCCATTGGCTTCAATATTCTGTTTGGTTTCACCGGCTATCTTTCATTTGGCCATGCGGCATTTTTGGGCGTCGGGTCCTATGCCTCGGTGTGGATGTTCAAGCTGTTCACCATGAATGTTATCCCGGCGGTGATATTTTCGGTTGCAGTTGCCGGAATATTTGCACTGGTAATCGGCTATGTCAGTCTGCGCCGTTCGGGCATTTATTTCTCGATTGTCACCCTGGCATTTGCCCAAATGTCCTACAATCTTGCCTATTCGGTGCTGACACCGATTACCAATGGCGAAACCGGCTTGCAGGTGCGCCAACTGGCACCTTTGGACCGGGGTGCTGATTATGTGCTCAATTTGCGCGATGAGGATATCCGGCTGGTTGACCAGGCTTTTGGAGTCATTGAAGACGGGATTCCGATTACCAATCTGTTTGGTATCAAAATGAGCGGGTTTCCGGGCTTTTATTTTGCCGCCGTGCTGTTGATCATCTGTTTTTTCATTGCGCTTCGAATTTCTAGGTCAAATTTTGGCATGATGTTGAAGGCGATCAAATCGAACCAGAACCGGTTGAACTACACCGGTATCAATACCCGGCCCTACCTGCTGACTGCGTTTGTTATTTCCGGCATGTATGCGGGGCTGGCCGGTTCGCTAATGGCCGTGACTGATCCGCTGGCAGGCGCCGAACGCATGCAGTGGACCGCCTCTGGCGAGGTGGTGCTGATGACCATTCTGGGCGGCGTTGGCACTCTGGTTGGTCCGGTAATCGGTGCGGCTATCCTGAAATATCTGGAGAATATCTTTTCGGCAATCAATGACAATGTGCTGCAAAACGTATTTTCGTTTTTGCCGGAAAGTATAAGGAATTTGGCTGTTGATTTCACCAGTCTGTTTGTTGGTGATGGCTGGCACCTGACTCTTGGGCTTTCTTTCATGATCATCGTGATCTTCCTGCCCGGTGGACTGATGGACGGCTTCGCCCGCATTGCGGGACTGTTTAGACGAAAGCCTGCAAAGCCCGCACAGCAACCTTCACAACAACCGGCAGAATAGGGGACGGTAATGGAAAATGTCGTTCTTCATGTGGATGATGTTCATAAGAGTTTTGCCGGCCTGCACGCGCTGAGTGATGTTGATCTGGATGTCCGCGAGGGTGAAACCCACGCCATAATCGGCCCAAACGGGGCGGGCAAATCTACCCTGCTTAATGTCTGCGTTGGTCGCTTGAAGCCGGATCGTGGCGCGGTTGTATTTGATGGTGATGTGCTGACGGGTAAACAACCCCATGAGATCAGCCAGCTCGGGGTGGCGCGGGTGTTTCAGACACCGGAGGTATTCCCTGATCTTTCGGTGCTTGAAAATGTCATGATACCGGCGCTTTCACACCGCGACGGGGCCTTTAAGCTGAATGCCTATTACCGGATTTCCGGTGAAAAAGTGCTTCGTCAGGAAGCGGAAAGCACGCTGGAGGATGTTGGTCTTGCCGGTCAGTTTCAGGACCTTGCCTCGGCCATGTCGCGCGGCGATAAAAGACGGCTTGAACTGGCGATGTGTCTGATCCAGAAACCACGGCTTTTACTGCTCGATGAACCGACTGCAGGCATGGCGCGCCACGATACCAATGCAACGATTGACCTGTTGAAAAAGATCAAGGCCGGGGGCATGACCAAGGTTATCATCGAACATGACATGCATGTGGTGTTTTCGCTGGCCGACCGGATCAGTGTTTTGGCTGGCGGGCGGATCATCGCCCAGGGAACGCCGGAAGAAATCAAGGAAAATCCAAAAGTTAAAGAAGCCTATCTCGGGGAGGAGCAGGTATGAACGCCGTTGCAAAAACCACCGAGTTTGAAGAGGCTGCTGACAACAGTGCCGATGCGCCGGGCTACTTTTCCTGCAAGGGGCTCAATTCCTATTACGGTGACAGCTTTATCGTGCAGGATGTTTCTTTTGACATGAAAGAGGGCGAAATTCTCGCCTTGCTTGGCCGTAACGGAGCCGGGAAAACTTCAACCCTTCGATCGATTGCCCGCGCCAGCGCGCCCGAATTGCGTTCCGGTGAAATCTGGCTTGATGGACAATCCCTGCACGACAAAAAAGACTTTGAAGCAGCCCTTGCCGGTATTCAGCTGGTACAGGAAGACCGCTGCATCATTCAGGGCCTCAGTGTTCAGGAAAACCTCGAACTTGCCACTATTTCCGGTGCAGCAGGTTGGGATTTTGAACGCATATACACGCTGTTTCCGCGGCTGAAAGAACGCCGCAAGCAGGAGGGCACGACCCTTTCCGGTGGCGAACAGCAGATGTTGGCAATTGCCCGCGCCCTTGCCCGCGACATCAAATTGCTGTTGCTGGATGAACCCTATGAGGGGCTTGCGCCGGTGGTGCGGCAGGACATTGAAAAGGCATTGATCGAAGTGCGCGAGGCCGGTATCACCACGATTCTGGTTGAGCAGAATGCGGTTGCTGCCCTGAGGCTTGCCGACAGGGCGATCATTCTTGATACCGGTGAGGTGGTTTTCCGCGGTACCGCCAAAGAGGTGCTCGACGACGAAGCCCTGCGGCACGAATATCTGGCGATCTAGCGCTGCTCATTGTGTCCGGCGAAAACCCTACCGACGTCAATACCACGGTTGAAGAATCCCAGATTGATGCTGCTGCGCGCCGCGCCAGGGGGGAGTTTGTTCGCGGTGTCAGCGGGTTTCGCAACATATTGGGCGAAGATCCGGACTTTCCGGCCGAGCCGGGGCGCTATCACCTTTTTGTAGCGCTCAACTGCCCCTGGTGCCACCGGGTAACACTTGCCAGAAATATCCTTGGCCTCGAAAATACCATCACCCTGGATGTGGCATTTCCCGGACGGACCAACGATGATGACCCGGTCGCAGCCAATCTGTGGGAATTTAATCCGCAGCGCACCGCAACGCTGACTGGCCAAACCCTGCCCGAATGTACGACGGAGACTGCAACCGGAAATCAGTTCCGGCTGGTAAAGCAGATTTATGAGGCGGAAGGATCAGATGAAAAAAGTGTACCGGTGTTATATGACAAAATAAACAAGCGGATTGTCACCAACGAAAGTGCTGAAATCATTCGCATGTTAAACCGCTATGCCGGACCACTCGGTAGTTCCTTGTCCGATTTGGAGCGACCCGATTTGTATCCGCAAGGCAAGGACAACGGGCCTGTTCGCGATGAGATCGACGCGGTCAATGATCTCGTCTATGTCAGCATCAACAACGGTGCATACAAGGCAGGCTTTTCTTCCAGCCAACAGGTCTATGCCGAAGCGTTTGCCAACTATTTTGCGGCTCTTGACCGGTTGGAAAAGCGGCTTGCGGGCGACAACCGGCCGTTCCTTATTGGCGATAAATTTACCGAGGCCGATTTGCGCCTGTTTCCAACCCTTTATCGACATGACCCGGTCTATTATGTGCGTATGAAACTGAACGGCGCCCGGATACTGGACTACCCGCATCTTTGGCGGTGGCTGTGCCGGGTTCATGCATTGCCGGGCGTCGCATCCAGCGGTTCGCTGGTCCATTGCCGCCAGGGCTATTTCGGCCGGTCCTGGAACAATGTGGTGCCATTGGGGCCGCTGCTGCCGATGGCGTATCCTGAA
>JALTNS010000141.1:20217-22901 GCA_027000565.1 Rhizobiaceae bacterium
GTATAAACGTGAGACAGCCTGGAAACGATCTTTAACTGCCCGGAATTTTAATATTGACACCAAATTCATAGACCAGCTGGCCACCGTAATAGGCCGTGACGACAATCATTACGGCAATAACCAGCTCTACCAGGACAATCCCCCACTGCATGGAATTTCCAAGCGCTGTTTTTCGATACCAGACAAAGGCTCGCACCAGCCCCCAGGCGGCGATGACAGATGCGGTGATGCTTCCGAGTGTTTCATGGGTTTCGGTGATGCTTTCAGCAACACCGCCAGCAGACGCAATATCCAGTGCAGCATCACCCAGAGTGGCTGCAATAGTTGCGCCAATAGCGGCGAGCAAAGCAACCCCGGCCGAAAGGTTGGCGACTGCGCCGCGCCCGTCAAGAGGTATGTTCTTAAGCCGCGCATACAAGTCGAGAACGAACAGGCTCAAGGTAAATACAATTGGAAAATGAACCACAAGTGGATGTAACTGTTCCAGGGGCAACATTGGGGTTTCTCCGACATTATTAAATTAAACAGGAGTTTCAGTCCAAGCAAACAATGTAAATATGCGTCCATCCTTCGCCGGAATAGAGCAACCATTGTCGGTCTTTTTTGCTTGATTGTCTACTTTGTTGACCAATTATATTATTAATTTTGGTTCAGATTGCTCTCCGCCCGCGAGAGGTTTCATCATTTGATGGAATCACTGTCGTATTAATTCGCTCACGGCCATTCGTGCAGCGCACGGCCTCCGCAGGGCGGCCCTTAGCGGCCAGACTGTTTTCATATAAACGTGAAACAGTCTAAATCACCCCGCGTCTGATCTGATCCTCCTCGATGCTTTCAAACAGGGCGCGGAAGTTGCCCTCGCCAAAACCATCGTCGCCCTTGCGCTGGATGAATTCGAAAAATATCGGGCCGATTACCGTTTGTGAAAATATCTGCAACAACACTCTGGTTTCGCCGCCATCGACCACCCCTTCGCCGTCGATCAAAATGCCGGAATTTTTCAGCCGCTCAAGGTCTTCGCCGTGACCTTCAAGCCGCGTATCGACCCCTTGATAATAGGTGTCGGGCGGAGCGGGCATAAACTCCAGCCCGTTTGACTTAAGCAGTGCGACGGTTTGATAAATATCGCGGCAACCGGTGGCGATGTGCTGAATGCCTTCGCCATTGTATTCTGTCAAAAACTCCTCAATCTGGCTTTTATCGTCGGTGCCCTCGTTAATCGGAATGCGGATTTTGCAGCACGGACTGGTCATCGCCCGCGATAAAAGCCCGGTCAGTTTGCCCTCAATATCGAAAAAACGGATTTGCTTGAAGTTGAACACCCGCTCGTAAAATTCCGCCCATCTGTCCATATTGCCGCGGTTAACATTGTGAGTGAGGTGGTCGATATAATGCAGACCTGCGGGCTCATCATGCGGATCAGCTTCTCCCAACCACTCAAAATCCACGTCATAGATTGAACCATTTTCGCCATAGCGGTCGACAAAATAAATCAAACTGCCACCAATGCCCTCAATCGCCGGAATATTCAGTTCCATCGGGTTGGCGAAGGTCTCTACCGGTTTTGCGCCTTTTTCCACCGCATGTTTATGCGCGTGGGCCGCATCGACCACCCGCCAGCCCATGGCGCAAACGCAAGGGCCATGCAGATTTGCAAACTTTTGCGCAAAGGATTCCGGTTCCGCATTGATGATATAATTGATGTCACCCTGGCGATAGAGCGAGACATTTTTCGAGCGGTGTTTCGCGACCTTGCGAAAGCCCATCTGCTCAAACAGCCTGCCGAGCTTTTCAGGCTCCGGATGGGCATATTCGATAAACTCAAATCCATCGGTTCCAGCCGGATTGGCGGTGGAAATTTCTGCCGGAATGTCATCGTCTGGAAATGGGCCCATGGGAATGTATCTTTCTCTTTTTGTGATTCAAATCTTGCGCATCTTTTATGCTTCAAATCTTGCGCATCGCTTCGCTCTACGTGCGATTTGAATTGTGTTGCCCCGCGTGCGATTTGAATTGTGGTTTTCGTGGATTCGAAATTATCAGGTTGCAGGCGCATTTTCTGTGCGTTTGATGCGTGTAAATGCTCCAGTTCAACAGACATGTTGTATTAATGGAAACTTAGTGCAATAAACATGCATGGATCAGTTTGACCGCGCACTTCTCAACCATTTGCAGTTGGATGCATCACTGACCAATGCAGAATTGGGCGAGAAGGTGCATCTTTCAGCTTCACAAATCTCGCGCCGCCGCGCCCGGTTGGAGGCCGGGGGCACAATTACCGGTTATCGCGCCGAGGTGGACGCGGCAAAACTCGGCTTTGAAATTGACGTCTTTATTCGCGTTGCGCTGACTGCCCACAGTGATGATACGGCGGAGGAATTTGGCAAGTTCTTGCGTGGGTTTTCGCAGGTGCGTTCGGCCTATGCGCTGGCCGGTGAGGCGGATTATCTGTTGCACATCAAAACCCGTTCGCTGCCGGCCCTGTCCGATTTTGTCAATCGGCAATTGTTACCGCACCCGAATGTACGCGAGGTGCGCTCGGATATTGTGCTGGAACGGGTGAAGGAGAACGCACCTTTGGCGCTGTGACGCCCGATAGGTGCAGAAATATTCAAAAACGCGCATTTTGGTTGGACTTCCCCGGTCCATATGCCTATTTAATCAGGGTTGATGATTGTCGAACA
>JALTNS010000142.1 GCA_027000565.1 Rhizobiaceae bacterium
GTATAAAGGTAAGTTTCAATCCTTGTTTTGATGGATGGTGCTTGGGAAGAGCTCAATCATGCTATTTGTTTGTAAAGGTACGTGCGTTTCAATCCTTGTTTTGATGGATGGTGCTTGGGAAGGGCTGCGGGTATTTTTTTGCAAAAAAAGAAAAAAAGGTTTCAATCCTTGTTTTGATGGATGGTGCTTGGGAAGGCTACCGGCTGCGGCTGTGGTATTGTCGGCATCCATGTTTCAATCCTTGTTTTGATGGATGGTGCTTGGGAAGAACTAATAAAACAAATATAAGTTGTTATTTAATGCGGTTTCAATCCTTGTTTTGATGGATGGTGCTTGGGAAGCTGTATGCCGTGGCATTGCTGGAGTCGAACCCGAAAGTTTCAATCCTTGTTTTGATGGATGGTGCTTGGGAAGACGAACAAAAAGTGCAAAGACTTCCGGGAGCCGGAGTTTCAATCCTTGTTTTGATGGATGGTGCTTGGGAAGTTCCGGACGTGCATGACATGATACGAATACTGTCGGGTTTCAATCCTTGTTTTGATGGATGGTGCTTGGGAAGTTGGTATATGCCCTGACAAATCTGAGTCAGTCTAGGTTTCAATCCTTGTTTTGATGGATGGTGCTTGGGAAGAGCTCCGCTTCCCGGTGGCATCAATATCCTGAGGTGTTTCAATCCTTGTTTTGATGGATGGTGCTTGGGAAGAGAAAATGAAAGGGTTATTTTGCGCTGCTGTCGGTGTTTCAATCCTTGTTTTGATGGATGGTGCTTGGGAAGTCGAACTGACGTCCTCGCTCTTTCGCTATACGATTGGGTTTCAATCCTTGTTTTGATGGATGGTGCTTGGGAAGTTACTCGGACTTCACCTATACGCAGTATTTGCGGAGTTTCAATCCTTGTTTTGATGGATGGTGCTTGGGAAGATTGCGAACGAGGAGTTTAAGGCGCTCGAAATTGCCAGTTTCAATCCTTGTTTTGATGGATGGTGCTTGGGAAGGGTTTCTGAGAAGCATGGGAGGTTGTACTTGAAAAAGTTTCAATCCTTGTTTTGATGGATGGTGCTTGGGAAGAAAGAATTTCGACAAGCCCACTAATTTACCACGTGAGTTTCAATCCTTGTTTTGATGGATGGTGCTTGGGAAGATTCTGGTGTTGCCGCTCCTTCTCTATTGCCTTTTGTTTCAATCCTTGTTTTGATGGATGGTGCTTGGGAAGGGCTCTCATGGATGCCGAACCCCTTAAACTTGTGTAGTTTCAATCCTTGTTTTGATGGATGGTGCTTGGGAAGGGTACGATCATTTGGCCCCGGAACATTCACCATGTTGTTTCAATCCTTGTTTTGATGGATGGTGCTTGGGAAGACAGAAGGTTTGTGCGTTTCACCCTTCGCATCAATAGTTTCAATCCTTGTTTTGATGGATGGTGCTTGGGAAGTTATTCCTCCCATAAGCATTGTTGAGAATGGCACGTTTCAATCCTTGTTTTGATGGATGGTGCTTGGGAAGTTCGACTGGATGGCCCCTAGTCCTGGC
>JALTNS010000143.1 GCA_027000565.1 Rhizobiaceae bacterium
GGTCAAGGGCCTTCCAGCTGGCTGCTTTTAATGTTGTGTCGGTCATTTCCGGCACGGGTTATGCCACCACGGATTATGGCACCTGGGGGCCTTTTGCCCAGGTGTTTTTCTTTGCCATGATGTTTATTGGCGGTTGCGCCGGTTCAGCCTCGTGCGGCATCAAGGCCTTCCGCATCCAGATCATATTTGAAAACGTCAAGGCACACCTGAAGCATATCATTTTTCCCCATGGGGTTTTTTCTGTCCGGTTCAACAACCGGCCCCTGCCCGACAATGTGTCAGCATCGGTCATGAGTTTCCTGTTTTTGTATTTCCTGTGTTTTGGCCTTCTGGCGATCGCACTGAATCTTACCGGCCTTGATAACCTCACCGCTCTGTCGGCGGCAGCAAGTGCCATGGCAAATGTAGGTCCCGGCCTGGGGCCGGTGGTGGGGCCGTCGGGCACCTATGCGGAGATTTCAGATACGGCAAAGTGGCTGTTGAGCTTCGGCATGTTGCTGGGTCGGCTGGAACTGTTAACAGTGCTGGTAATGTTCACGCCAGCCTTCTGGCAGGAATAACCCGGACACGGTATGACACCGGGCATTCACCCGCCAGCACACAACACCCGATAGCGCATGGACTTGGACAGCAGTGCCGGTTAGACTGGTTTTTCGCGGGCACCAAAGGGAGAGGTCGATGTTTAATCTGGAAAAATTTGTTGAAGATTGTAAAACAGCGGTTGAGCAGGATCCCGGCCATCGCGGCGTTGCCGAAGTGGTGAAACGGGCGATGGGCGATCCTTCAGCGGTGACCAAAGCTGTTGGCGAACCTGAAACAAGCGGGATCACACCTATCTACAGCTCAACCAAACTGACAATCGTCAATGTGATCTGGAAGCCTTCCATGACCATTCAGCCGCACAATCATGAGATGTGGGCAGTGATTGGCATTTACGGCGGGCGCGAGGACAATATCTACTGGCGCCGCATCAAAGACGATCCCCAAGGCCATATTGAAGCCGCCGGAGCACAGGCTCTATGCACCGGTGATGTCGCACCGCTTGGCAAGGATATTATCCATTCGGTTACCAACCCGATAACCAAACTTACCGGTGCAATTCACGTTTACGGCGGTGATTTTTTCGAAGCCGAACGCAGCGAATGGGATCCTGAAAACCTTACCGAAAGACCATATGATATGGCTGCGGTCAAAGCGTTGTTCAGCGATTGATCGAAACTGTTTTCGGTGGCCTGGCTATTCTGTCCCGTCAACGGGAAATATCAGCGAGATTTTCAGGCCCGGTTGATTGTCTTCAAATTTCAGTTCACCACCATGCAGATCAGTGACCGCTTTTACCAGGCTCAGGCCCAGACCGCTGCCGGGTTTTGAGCGACTGGCTTCGAGGCGCACGAACCTTTCAGTAGCGCGGACGCAATCTTCTTCACTGATGCCGGTGCCATTATCCGCCACGGAAAAAATGGCGTTATTATCTATGACCGTCGCTGAGATGGTGATGTTTTTGGTGTCTGTGGTGATGCCGTCTTTA
>JALTNS010000144.1 GCA_027000565.1 Rhizobiaceae bacterium
CCGTTGGGCGATGTCACATTGGAGCGCAATTCGCCCGGCGAAAGCGGCGATTGATGCATCAGTTCGCCTGCACCAATCACGGTTGCACGGGCAAGATTTTCAGCCAGTGCCGGGGGCAGACCAGCGGCAATACCAGCCTCTGCCATTGCCTCCGCCAGATGAAAAACATAGGCCGGGCCACTGCCGGAAAGGCCGGTAACAGCATCAATCAGGATTTCATCATCAACCCACTCAACAGCACCAATGCTTTTCAGCAGCCCGGTGACGGTTGCGCGATGCTGTTTGCTGACAAATGGATTGCCAACGCAAACCGTGATGCCGCGACGTACCTGCGCGGGGGTGTTAGGCATGGCGCGAATTATGGCTGTATCACCAAGGCCTCTTGTCATGCCGGCAAGGGTTTTTCCGGCAGCAACAGATACCGAAACCGTATCGGGGCCGATCAGCGTGCGGAGTGCGGGCAGGGCTGCATCCATAATCTGCGGTTTTAGCGCAACAATAATGACATCGGCGACCAGACTATCCGGTGGGGAAGGTTCATGCCGCAACCGGTGGTCTTTGATCGCCAGTTGCATCGCCGGGTTTGGTGAAGGGTCAACTATGGTAATGTTTTGTGGGGCGATACCATCATCAAGCCAGCCCGAGAGCATGGCACCACCCATATTGCCCGCGCCAACAAGAACAATTGAGGGATTGGCACCGGTCATGTTCAGGCCTCGCCGTGGGTCTCGAACAGCACATTGTCGAGCGCATCCGGTGCGGTTTTTCCAGCCCAGACAACAAACTGAAATGCCTGATAATAGCGTTCGCACGCTTCCAGTGAATTACCCAGCAGGAACTGAATTTGTTGCTCATTAGCATCAATGCCGCCATTCAACGGCAGCACCTGCCGATACATGACCATGCCATTGGCAAACCACAGATCAAAGTGGCCGACCAGTAATTGCTGGTTGATCAGCGATACCAGTTTTAGCGTTTCGATGTGCCGACGTTCCGGTGCCCGCATGTCGAATGCACAGGCGAGATGCAGGGATTCAATTTCATCCATCCATGAAAGCGACATAGTATAATCAGCCCAGACGGCTGAAATCATGATGGTAATTTCGTCATCACCGGGGCGATCAAACGTCCAGTCATTACTGGTTGCAAGATGCTCAATCGCATCCAGCGGGTTTGAGCCACGCTCGGCTTCAAATTCATGAGGGCGCATGGCCTCTCCTCAAGTCAAAATCTATTGGTTTTGCCAAAGCGTGTGCTCTGGCAACTCATACGCCGAACTGAATGTGGTGGATGAATGTTTGCCGATATACCGGGAGCTGATGACCATTTTGTTGGTTGTGATCATCCATCGGCGCGAATCATCCAGTAAAATCAGCATATAACGACCATTGGAAAGAAAAACCCCTTGCCGCTGCAAGCGACAAAAGAACTGTGGATAGGGATTGAATCAATATCGTTGAATCTACCGCTAACAGATTCAGCAAAAACAGTTTTTCAGATGTTTTCCACCGGTCAAAAAAA
>JALTNS010000145.1 GCA_027000565.1 Rhizobiaceae bacterium
CCCGACCGACATCGTGAGCAGCGGTCAGGCGGTCTAGTTTAACCGTGCCAAGCCCGATATCCACAGTCAGTTCCATCATTTGTGCGCCATAACCATATAGCGCATAGGGTTCGCCCTGACCATTTTTGTCGAGCGGGGTGGTCGGTGCATCATAGGTTTCTTCGGCGCAGAAAACATAGCCGGATTTATCCGGGTCAAGTGTGTTAAGATCAATCTGGTGACTGGCATCACCGTCGTGCAGCACAATCTTGTTGTCACCGATGATGAGTTCAGCATTTTCTGAAACATTGGCATGACGCAAGATTTGCTGTCGCAGCGCACTTGCCGAAAGCAATGCCGCTTTGCCGGAAATGAAGGTCTGGCGTGAAGCGGATGTCTTGCCCGCGTCAGGCGTGTGGTCAGTATCACCGCCGCCAATACCAATATCAAGTACCTGAATACCCAGTGTGTCGGCAACAATCTGGGTGATCACCGTGCTGGAACCCTGTCCGATATCAATGGCACCTTGATGCAATACCACGAGACCATTAGCCCGAATGCCGATTTTTATGGTTGAAGGATTGGGCAGTGAAGTATTGCCACAACCATACCAGCAGGTGCCAATGCCAACCCCCTTGCGCAGATTGCTGTTATCAGGGTCAGTGTTAAACTTAGCCGCTTCTGCACGAGCTTTTTGCCAATGGGGTTGTAGTGCTTCCAGACATTCCCGGATGCCAACGCCTTTGTTGAAAACCTGTCCGGTGACGGTTTCCCTGCCATTTTCGAGCGCGTTTTTCAGGCGAAATTCGAGCCGGTCCTGTCCAGCCAGATCGGCAAGTTCATCCAGTGCACATTCCTGGGCAATGGTGGCCTGCGGTACGCCAAACCCGCGAAATGCACCGGAAGGTACACAATTGGTATGAACTGCAAGACCATTGGCCCGGTAATTTGGCACATAATAGGGGCCGGATGCGTGGATAGGAACACGGTTTGCGACCGTTGGCCCCCAACTGGCATAGGCGCCGGTATTGAAGGTTCCGTCAAATTCCATGCCGGTGATTTTTCCACTTTCATCGCAGCCTATGGTGATGGAAATTTCAGACGGGTGGCGCTTGGTGGTCGAGCGCATGGATTCACCGCGCGAGTAACAGATTGTTGCCGGGCGGCCAAGATTCCACGCCGCAAGCGCAATAAAGGGCTGGATGGATATGTCGATTTTTGAACCGAATCCACCGCCGCAGGCGCTCGGAATAATGCGAACCTGATTATGTTCAAGCCCCATAATATCGGCGATCGATTCGAGATCCATATGCGGGGCCTGTGTTCCACCGTAAATCTCGATGCGATCACCGGCACGAACCGCATAACCGGCCTCTGGCTCAATATAGGCGTGCTCGACAAACGGAGTGGTGAACGACCGGCTGATCTTGTGTGCGGCATTGGCCAGGGCACCGGCTGGATCTCCGCGTTCAACGTGACCTTTAACCAGAATATTTTTCTCGCGGCCTGCATGTAAAAGTGGTGCATCGTTTG
>JALTNS010000146.1 GCA_027000565.1 Rhizobiaceae bacterium
TCTATGCACCATTGGTGATGCCCGAGGTGATCACCGGGTTGTCGCTGCTTTTGTTGTTTGTCGCTGTTGGCATCGATCGCGGATTCTGGACCGTGGTGATTGCCCATATCACTTTCACCATGTGTTTTGTGGCGGTGGTGGTTCAGTCGCGGCTGATCACATTTGACAGCAGTCTTGAGGAAGCGGCCCAGGATCTCGGCTGCACACCGCTCAATACATTTTTTTCAATCACCCTGCCGATCATTGCACCATCCATTTTTGCCGGCTGGATTCTGGCTTTTACCCTTTCGCTGGATGATCTGGTGATTGCACAGTTCAATTCTGGGCCGGGGGCTACCACCCTACCAATGAAAATCTTCTCTCAGGTGCGCCTTGGTGTTACGCCGGAGATCAATGCCATCAGCTCGATTTTGGTGGCAATTGTCACAATCGGGGTGATTATCTCATCCCTTGCGGTAAAACGGCAGGAAGTTAAACGGGCAAAAGCGGCGCAATCTGCTGAAAACTGATTACCAGTTCAATGCAGGGGAGATGTTCAGGTCTTGCTTTTGTTCAAAAGCTTCAACCGTTTTTTTATTTCTTCAAATTCCGTTCTATCCGTCTGATAACGGGTGGTGAAAAAACCGAACGGTCCATATTTTACCTTGATTTTCACATCTCCCGTGTGGCCATAGCCCATCATAACCTGATGGCCCTTTTTGGCATGCCGTATCACAGAATCAATGGTATTGTGCCGCAAGACATCAGCCTTTTTTACAATGCAGTTTGAGAGCAACAACAATAACACAGGTACTGCGTTTTCCGGCAAATTTCAATCCGTCCGGTTAATCAATACATTACAATTTCATTAAAATTTAGACAGTTGCAACGCCCCACACTTACACTTGAACGAACCATTGAACTATTCGGTATCTGTGATAAACAGGCTTACGTTTACGTCAAAATAAATTTGGAGCACGTCCTTGGCACTTCCTGAAATTCTGCAAAATCTTTCGGTCCCGGTTGTCGGCTCCCCGCTTTTTATCATCTCCAACCCAAAACTGGTTATCGCCCAGTGCAAGGCCGGAATTGTTGGCTCGTTCCCATCGCTCAATGCACGCCCGTTATCACAACTGGACGAATGGTTTGCGGAAATAACCGAGGAACTTTCTGCCCATAATCGCGACAATCCGGACAATCCGGCAGCCCCGTTTGCGGTCAACCAGATTGTGCATAAATCCAACGACCGGTTGCAACAGGATCTCGAACTTTGCGTCAAATACAAAGCACCCATTGTCATCACATCATTGGGTGCAGTGCCGAAGGTGAATGAGGCGATCCATTCCTATGGTGGTATTGTGTTGCATGACGTGATTAACAATCGCCATGCAAATTCGGCCATTCGCAAGGGCGCTGACGGGCTGATTGCAGTTGCCGCCGGTGCCGGTGGCCATGCGGGGGTAATTTCGCCTTTCGCGCTGATCCAGGAAATTCGCGAATGGTTTGACGGGCCACTGTTACTGGCCGGTGCCATTGCCAATGGCGGTGCGGTGCTGGCCGCCCAGGCCATGGGGGCTGACCTTGCCTATATCGGCTCAGCTTTTATTGCCACAAATGAAGCCCGTGCAATTGATGAGCACAAACAGATGATTGCCGACAGCAGCGCCAAGGATATAATATATTCCAGCCTGTTTACCGGAGTTCATGGCAATTATCTCAAGCCATCCATCGCCAGGGCCGGAATGGACCCGGACAACCTGCCGGACGCCGACCCTTCCACAATGAACTTTGGTTCAGATTCGGACAAACCGAAAGCCTGGAAGGAGATATGGGGCTCCGGTCAAGGCATTGGAGCGGTTAAAGAGGTGGTTCCAGCCGCCGAACTGGTGGAACGACTGAAGCGCGAATACCACACGGCAAAAAATCAGCTGCTCAAAAACTGATGCTAAATCCCTTGGCAATTTCTGCCAGTGCTTCTTTGGGCAGATCACCAAGAACCATAAAGCTGAAATTGTCAGATCTCCAATAGGCAACCTCCAGGCCGTTCCGTTGTTCGAACTCCATGGCTTTTTTGCCCTTGCTGCTGCGAATGATACAAAACGCAACCGGCGTTTTGCCCTCATACAGATAGGCCAGCTGGACCAGCGGTTGATTGTCCAGCGACAGTAACTCGCCTCTCTTGTAAGCCAGACCATCCACCTGAATTGCGTTTGGCGGCAATGGCAAACCAATATCCCGGGAAAGGGTCGCAAGCTCCTGTTGAACCATGGAGGCTGCGGTGGCGCTTCTGTTAAGGGTTTCTGTGGTGAACAACGAAACATAAACCGCAACCGATTGCCGCCAGCCCTGTTTGACCGGCTTGTTATCGGCAATCAGTGGCAAATTGCGGAGTGGCAATACAAATTCATTGACAAAATAACCGGCAGAAAACACCGCCAGTAAAAAACCTGCTGCAAGTGACATTCTGGCCTTTGACCACCCCGGTGCATTGTCTTGACGGGGTGATGCTTTCCGCTCACCCGACACCATTGCCGGGGGTGGCCGGGTGCTGACTTGAGGCGCCGAATTGGCTGGCACCGGATTTCTGCCCGGCGTTAACACCGAATCCAAATCGGGCACTTTCAGCCCGTCAAATGCCTGCACCAATACAGCATTGTCAAATTTCAATTGCTCCAGCCGTCGTCGCAGTGGCGGATCAAGCTCAATCAGTTTTGCAAGTTTGCTGCTTTCAACCTTTCCCAATTCGCCATCAAGATAAGCGGTCAGCACTTCGTTCGAGATTTTGCTTGTATCAACCATCGCGCTTGCCCCCGATTGCAGGTGCCGGTTGTCCGGACCGGGGATCCTGAATTTTTGCAAGCTTTGAGCGGGCAGCCGACAGCCTGCTCATAATTGTGCCGATCGGTACATCAAGCATGGTGGATGCCTCGCGGTATTTCATTCCTTCAATATAAACCAGCAACACTGCCTCTTTTTGCGCATCGGGAAGTTTCATCACTTCTGTTAACAGCTGAGACGCCAAAATATTCGTTTCTATCGCCGCTTCTCCGTCAAACGCCAGTTCAGGCGCATCATCCGTCAATTCCTGATGCAAACGAAGCCTCTTTGAGCGTAGTTCATTGCGCCAGATATTTATGAGGATGGAAAATGTCCACCGGTCGAGTCGGGTGCCGGGTTGAAAAAGATGTTTTTTTTCAAGCGCTCGAACACAAGTGGCCTGCACCAGATCGTTGGCCGTGTCGTGGTCGCTTGATAATACCAGTCCGAAACGCCACAATTTTGGTAATATGGGGGTTAATTCAGCAGGATCAAACATCGGTGAAAATTTTTTGCCTGTAAATGAATAAACTCTGAGCCAATGTGTTTACATATCGTAACAGTAAAAACAATGGCGCAACAGCTTGTTGGGTCAATCTGCACAAATTGTAACATTTGGAGATTTTCATTGAAATATTTTCCTGTAGCCATTGTGGCTTTTTCAGTTCTGGCGACACAAACTTTGCCGGTCGCCGTTTATGCGGCAGGGGTGGACAGCTCTGACACAACAACCCGTCCGGCGGCCAAAAAGAAGCGCCTGCCCAAATGCAAAAAAGGCAAGGTTTACAGTGTCAGAAAGAAAAAATGTATTGTCCCGAAAAAGTCTGAACTTGATGATGATAATATATTCCGGGCGGGTCGCCTGCTGGCCTTTGATGGTCGTTATTCAGAAGCCATTGAGGTCTTGAGCCTGGCATCCGACCTTAATAACCCCAAAATTCTCAATTACCTTGGTTATGCCCATCGCAAGGCCGGGCGCATTGATGTGGGTCTTGGATATTACAAACAGGCTTTGGCCATTGATCCCGACTATACGCTGGTGCGTGAATATATGGGTGAAGCCTATCTGCAGCGGCTGGACTTTGCCAATGCCGGCAAACAACTGACTGAAATTGAAAAGCGCTGTGGAAAAACCTGCCGCGAATATGCGCTTTTACTTGCGGCAATTAACGACGTGAAGGCGGGCCGCCCGATCAGCACTGCATCTAAAAACTGGGACTGAATTTTACAGGAGATTGTGAATTATGAAATATCTGACGATTGTTCTTACAACCATGGCTTTTTTGGCAACACCACTGATGGTGAGCCCGAGTTACGCCACCTGCAGCGGCAGGCCGACCTGCCCCAAGGTCAAAACAAAATCCAAAAAAGTTGTGATGAAATGCAAGCGCGGCAAGGTTTTCAGCGCCCGCAAGAAAAAATGCGTTAAACGCAAATAACTTGGGTTTGAAAACGACAAAACGGCGGGATTTACCCGCCGTTTGATATTGGTTTTGAGTATCCGTGCTGATCAAGCAGCGGCAACAGCCCGCTTGGCCATGACTTTTACCAGATTGGCACGATATTCCGCACTGCCATGAATATCCGACAACAAGTCGCCTGCATCCACGCTGCACCCGTCAATCGCATCCGCACTCCAGTTACTGGCCAATGCGGCTTCCATTTCACCGTGGCGGAATACCCCGTCAGAACCGGCACCGGTAACACCAACCCGCACCGAGCCGGAACCCGATTGGGCGACAAACACACCTGCCATGGCATAACGCGAGGCTGGATTGGGGAATTTTTGATAGGCGGCTTTTGATGGCGCTTCGAATGTAATTGCCGTGATGATTTCATCGTCGCCCAGTGCTGTTTCAAACAGGCCTTTGAAAAAATCATCGGCGCCTATTTCACGACTGTTGGTGATGATCAACGCATTGAGCGCGACCATTGCCGCCGGATAATCGGCTGCCGGATCATTGTTGGCAATCGAGCCGCCAATGGTGCCGCGATTGCGCACATGCGGGTCGCCGATATGAGCGGCAAGATCGCATAATGCGCTGCATGCGGCTGCAAGATCGCTACTACCGGCAACATCAGCGTGGGTGGTTCCAGCACCAATGCGAACGGTTGAACCATTAACAGAAACCCCGGCCATATCAGCGATACCGCCAAGATCAATCAGATCGCTTGGAGCGGCAAGCCGCTGTTTCATGGTTGGAATGAGGGTCATGCCACCGGCAAGATACTTGCCATCATCAGCATTGCCCATTGCAGAGACAGCATCATCAACACTGCCAGCTTTTTGATAGTTTGTTTCGTACATTTTGTTCTCCCTGTGGCCTGAAGCCACATATTATTAACTGGCCTGAATTGCCGCCCATACATTTTGCGGTGAGGCAGGCATTGCCAGATCATTGTTACCAATCGCATCGGTGATCGCGTTGATGACGGCTGGAGGCGACCCAATCGCACCGGCCTCGCCACAACCCTTGATACCAAGCGGGTTGCTGGGGCAAGGGGTGGAGGTGGTCGAGACCTGATAGGATGGCAGGTCGTCTGCCCTTGGCATGGTATAGTCCATGTAGGATGCAGAAAGCAGCTGGCCGCTGTCGTCATAAACCGCATTTTCCATCATTGCCTGGCCGATACCCTGGCCAATACCGCCATGGACCTGACCGGCAACAATCATCGGGTTGATGATCTGGCCAAAATCGTCAGCGGCAACAAACTGCACAATGTCAGTTACGCCGGTATCGGGATCAACCTCAACCTCGCAAATATAGGCGCCGGCCGGGAAGGTGAAGTTGGCCGGATCGTAAAAGGCCCCTTCCTTAAGACCCGGCTCCATGCCTTCGGGCAGATTGTGAGCGGTATAAGCTGCCAGACAAATCTCGTGCCACAACAGCTTTTTGTCGGTACCCGCAACCTTGACCTCTCCATTTTCAATGACGATGTCGGTGTCGGCCGCTTCCAGCAGATGGGCAGCGATCTTCTTTGCCTTGGCTTCAACCTTGTCGAGCGCCTTGGAGATTGCCGACATGCCAACGGCCCCGGAACGGGAACCATAGGTGCCCATGCCGAATTGAACCTTGTCGGTATCGCCGTGGATAACCTTCACATTGTCGGTTGGCAGGCCAAACCGATCCGAAACCAATTGCCCGAATGTGGTCTCATGACCCTGACCGTGAGAATGCGAGCCGGTGAGAATTTCCACCGTGCCGACCGGGTTGACCCGCACTTCGCCGGATTCCCAAAGCCCAACACCTGCTCCAAGAGAACCAACGGCTGCTGAAGGTGCAATGCCACAGGCCTCAATATAACAGGAAAGACCGATGCCGCGCAGTTTGCCGCGTGATGCAGCTTCCTCTTTGCGTGCAGCAAATCCGGCATAATCAGACGCCGCCATGGCATTATCGAGTGACAGGCCAAAGTCGCCCGCATCATAGGCCATGATAACCGGCGTTTGATAAGGAAACTCGGTAATGAAATTTTTGCGCCGCAATTCAGCAGGGTCTTCTCCCAACTGCCGGGCTGCAGTTTCCAGCAACCGCTCCATGATATAACAGGCTTCCGGACGACCGGCACCGCGATAGGCATCAACCGGTGCTGTATTGGTATAAACCGTGCGCACATTGGCGTGAATTGCCGGGATAGCATATTGGCCGGATAGCAGCGTTGCATAAAGATAAGTCGGAACCGACGATGAAAACAGCGACATATAAGCGCCGAGATTGGCGATCGTATCTACCTTCAACCCGATGATCTTGTTGTCGGCATCAAACGCCATTTCGGCGGTCGAG
>JALTNS010000147.1 GCA_027000565.1 Rhizobiaceae bacterium
TAATTATTGCACCCAAACGCCGAAATGAACTTGCCTGGTGCCCAGGAGAGGACTCGAACCTCCACTTCTATACAGAAACTAGCACCTGAAGCTAGCGCGTCTACCAGTTCCGCCACCTGGGCAGGTGTTGCAGAAGAAAGCATCTTCGAGGCGACGTTTAAGCGCCACAATGACATCTGTCAATTGTAATATCCAACCTTCATGGTTTCGATGAATTTGGCTGGTAATTACACGATGAAGGCGGTAATTGTATCATCAGCAGCCAGCCATGTCTGTTATCGATTGGAGAACTTATGTCAAACGCGCCCAAATCAAAACTTGTAACGGTATTTGGTGGTTCAGGTTTTGTTGGCCGCCATGTGGTCCGCGCCCTCGCTAAACGGGGCTACCGCGTGCGGGTGGCGGTCAGAAGGCCAGATCTCGCCGGTCATTTGCAGCCGCTTGGCAATGTTGGTCAAATTCAGTTTGTACAGGCCAACCTGCGTTATAGCTGGTCGGTTGAGCAGGCTTGTGATGGGGCTGATATAGTTGTCAATCTGGTTGGCATCCTATTTGAGAGTGGCAAGCAGAAGTTTGAATCGGTGCAGCATTTTGGTGCCAGCGCGATTGCCGATGCGGCAAAAAGGGCCGGTGCAAAACTGGTTCATCTATCCGCTCTTGGTGCGGATGTTGAGAGCACCTCCAACTATGCCAAAAGCAAGGCTGAAGGCGAAAACGCCGTATTGCGCATTATGCCGGAGGCGATAATTATGCGCCCTTCGATAATTTTTGGGCCTGAAGACGGTTTTTTTAACATGTTCGCCGGATTGACCCAGTTCTCTCCTGTTTTGCCGGCAATAGGCGGTGGAAATACCCGGTTCCAGCCCGTTTATGTGGGTGATGTGGCAGAAGCGGTGGCGCTCGCGGTTGACGGTAAGGCCCGTTCTGGCACCATTTATGAACTTGGCGGGCCGGAAGTTGCAACTTTTCGCCAGTGTCTGGAAGTCATTCTGGAAACCATAGGCCGGACCCGGGTGATCATTTCGCTACCCTGGTGGATGGCAAGACTTATGGGCCGCGTGATGAGCCTGTTGCCAAACCCGATGTTAACGCTGGATCAGGTAAAACTTCTGGAAAGTGATAATGTGGTTTCAGATGATGCCGTCGACAAAGGGCTGACGCTGGAAGGTTTGGGCATCCAGCCCACGACCATGAATGCAATTTTGCCAGCCTATCTGGTGCGGTTCAAACCCCACGGTCAGTATGGTGACAAGAATATAGCTTAGGGACGGGATCTAACCCAGACTTGGCAAAACATCCGGGAACCAGCCGTAAATCATTGCCAGCAACAACAGACCCAATGCCAGACGGTAAATCACAAAAATGAGGAAACTGGTACGCCTAACCACGGCCATAAGAATCCAAATGGCGGCAATGGCGGCAAAAAAGGTCAGGAATGCAGCCCATAGCGCATCTGTTGAAATTGTTTCACCTGAACCGGCAAGATTACCCAGTTCGAGAATTCCAGCCCCTGCAATCGCCGGAATGCCGAGCAGAAACGAAAAGCGTGCGGCCTCAGCCCGTTCAAAACCTAGAAATCGGGCCGCGGATATCGTGATTCCGGATCGGCTGGTACCGGGAATCAGCGCCATTGCCTGGGCAAACCCGATAATCAAGGCCGGATGCAGGGTCATTGCATCCATGTTCTTCAAACGGCTGCCAAACCGGTCGGCGATATAAAGAATTATCCCGAAAATAATTGAATTCCAGGCGATAATTTCTACACTGCGCAGTTGTTCCTGCATGCCGGAGGATTTCAGGTACAGACCAAAAGCAACAGCTGGAATGGTTGCCAAAAGAATATAGAGTGCCAGCCTGGAGTTATCGTTCATGCGCAAGCGCAAGAGATCAAGCCCGCCCCAGAACAACCGCACCACATCGCGCCAGAAATAAACCAGAACCGCGAACAGCGATCCCACATGGACCATGATGTCAGTTATTATTCCCTGATCCGGCCAGCCGGTAAATGCCGGTATCAAAATCAGATGCCCTGAGGAAGATATCGGAAGAAACTCGGTCAGACCCTGGACGATTGCAAGAATAATAATCTGTTCGATGCTCATGCGGCTTAATCCTGAATGAACTTTGTCAATTGTTATAACGTTGCGGGTGCAGTTAATTAAATCAGCCCGGGCAGAGGGTTGGTAGATACCTGTCGCGGGCTTGTGCTTCCCTGCGCACGCACCTATAGAGAATTGCTGTTAGACGCAATAGATTGCTCAATCGTTACAGGCGAAAAAATGCTGGTTCTTTATCATCATCCAATGTCCGCGGCCTCAAGGCTGGTGCGGCTAGTACTTGCCGAATACGATGAGGCATCCGAGTTTGTTGAAGAACTCGTCTGGCAGCGCCGGGAAGAATTTCTCTCCCTTAACCCGGCCGCCACATTGCCCGTGATGATAGATGGCGAAAATCCACCACTTGTTGGCGGTACTACCATCTGTGAGTTTCTCGACGAGACCCGCGGTGTATTAAACCGGGAACGTCGATTGTTACCGGAAAACCCTTATGTTCGAGCCGAAGCGCGCCGTATTATCGGTTGGGCGCTGGATAAGCTGGAAGATGAAGTTACCCGCTATATCGTCCAGGAGCGGGTGTTCAAGCGACAAATGCCCTCTGCAATGGGCGGCGGGTCGCCGGATTCAAAAGCCATTCGTGCGGCGCGTTCAAACATCAAGTTTCACTTGAAATATATTGGCTGGCTGGCATCAACACGCAACTGGCTTGCCGGCGATGCAATCTCTTATGCTGACCTTGCGATTGCAGCCGAACTTTCGGTACTCGACTATCTTGGTGAGGTTCCGTGGGAGGATAATAAACCGGTCAAGGAATGGTATGCGCGGATTAAATCGCGACCGTCTTTTCGCCCGTTGCTGGGAGACAAGGTGCGTGGTCTGCCACCGGCTTCGCACTATGTTGATTTGGACTTTTGAGCAATAAACAGACAAACTCTGAAAAATTGCGGGCCTATGTCGGGCGAGAAGCCGAAGCGCTCGGTTTTGATTTGTGCCAGGTGACCTTGCCCGATTTGTTGTCGGATGCTCCCTTGCGTCTTTCACAATATATTGAACTTGGTCGCCATGGCAGTATGCATTGGATGAAGGACACCGCAGAGCGACGCAGTGACCCGAGGGTTTTATGGCCTGATGTGCGCTCAATCATCATGCTGGCGATGAGTTACACCCCTGTTCATGATCCGCTTGACGTGTTGGACCATGCTGAAAAGGGTGCAATCTCCGTTTATGCGCAGGGCCGCGATTATCATGATGTCATCAAAGGCAAGTTGAAAATTCTGGCCGGCAAACTTGCAGCGCGTGGAAAATGCGATGTGAAAGTATTTGTTGATACTGCACCAGTTATGGAAAAACCGCTGGCCGCAACCGCCGGGCTTGGTTGGCAGGGAAAACATACCAATCTGGTTTCACGTAAGCTTGGCTCATGGTTTTTTCTTGGCAGTATATTTACCACCGCTGAGTTGAAAGATGATGCGGCGGAGGCCGATCACTGCGGCTCATGTTCCTCATGTCTGGATATTTGTCCTACAAAGGCTTTCCCGGCCCCTTATCAACTGGATGCGCGGCGATGCATTTCCTATCTCACTATCGAAAACAAAGGGCCGGTTCCGGTTGAATTCAGAAAGCCGATGGGCAACCGGATATTTGGTTGCGATGATTGTCTGGCCGCCTGCCCGTGGAACAAATTTGCAAAATCTGCCAGTGAGGCAAAACTCGCATCCCGCGATGCGCTGATCGCGCCTGATCTGGAAGAACTGGCAACGCTGGATGATGGATCATTTCGAAAACTATTCATGGCCAACCCGGTCAAGCGCATTGGTCGTGACCGGTTTTTGCGCAATGTGTTGATCGCGCTCGGCAATACAAATGATCAATCTAAAGTCAACAGCGTCATTCCCCATCTGGAGGATGAAAATCCGCTGGCTAGAGGGGCATCCGTTTGGGCCCTGTTGCAACTTGACGCGGATGAGGCACATAAACTTGCAAAATCTGCCCTCAACATTGAAAAAGATCCGGGCGTCCGCGAAGAATGGGAGCGGGCAATTAAATTCCATGCGACCAGGGTGGTAAAATGAATTTATTTATTTTTGGTGCGGGATATTCCGCCCAGACATTTGTTCGGCGCGTGGCGTCACAAGGCCATATGATTGCCGGTACCACCCGTGATGGTGACAAATTGAACGAATTGCGCGATTGCTCTATCGAACCTTTCTTGTTTGACGGCAATAATGCCGGATCTGAAATCTCTGCGCGGCTTGCAGCCGTTACCCATTTGCTGATTTCCATTGCACCGCCGCGAGAGGCAACTGTTGGAAACGTTGATCCGGTATTAAACTGCTTTGCGGATACCATTTGCACATCGATGCCAAATCTGAAGTGGATCGGCTACCTTTCAACCGTAGGTGTTTATGGCAATCACAATGGTGCATGGGTCGACGAAAATGCCGAAACCACACCGGTATCAGCGCGTTCCGTTCAGCGCGACGAGGCTGAAAAACTGTGGCAAGCCTTGGCCACGGAAATGAATGTTCCACTGACGATTTTGAGGCTTTCGGGCATATATGGTCCAGGGCGAAATGTCTTTCGCACAATGGAGGCAGGACGTTCACGCCGTCTGGTTAAAAAGGACCAGGTTTTCAATCGCATTCACGTGGCTGATATTGCCCAGGCGCTGGACCTTGCAGCCACTGCATGCAGCAATGAAATCTTTAATATTACCGACAATCAACCAGCCCCGCCGCAGGACGTTGTCACATTTGCCCATCAACTGGCAGGAAAAACACCACCTGCTGAACTAGATTTTGAAACCGCTGATTTAACGCCGATGGCGCGTTCATTTTACGGCGAAAACAAGCGGGTATCGAACGCAAAATCAAGGGAACTGCTGGGGGTGAAATATCAATACCCCGATTATAAGTCAGCTTTGACCAAAATGTGGAACAACAATGAATGGTGATGCGTACATCGCGAGAAGATCTGGATTTTTGGCACATTCTCGGGCGGCAAAATCTGCCAGAACCTGTTTGCAACCCACCTGCGCCACATCGCAGCGCTCAAGTGGCCTCTCGCAAATATATGAACATGCAACCACTCTACCAAGAATAAAATCAACCAAACGAAGCCGTCGCATGAAAAAAGTGCGGAATATACAAGATACTGCCATCCTTTCAAAGACAGATTACCAATACAATCGGCAATAATTACTGACTTGTATGAGTCCAATAACCCATACCGATTGATATGATTGTTTGGAGTTGTGCGAGGAGTTTGTTCCATACACCGCATCCAGCATCAACAATTGCACCAAAGCCTTCCAAGATACCGCTCGAGGGCCGGTTTGCCCGCAGGAATTACCTGATGTTTTCAACCGGATTGAATTCTGGTGATCGTGATGGCAGTAGAAAAATTATGATGATTTTACATACGTCGAGCCGTGGCTATCTATTGAATTAGAAACAAACTGATTTGAAAGTTCCACATGCGTCAAAATTCTTGTTGTTGGCATAAACGCGCACTGCGGTCGTCGGTGAAAAGCCCTTCAGACACCGGTATCGGACACAGTCGCAGGGCATGCCTGACTGAATGTTTACTCACCGTAAATCCCGCAGCGGCTCAGCGTTTTTATGCCTAAATTTGCTGGTTATCAGAACTGACCTGCTGTCAACCTGTCACTTATAACAGGTAAACAATCGAAAAAATTTGTGCAGCAATAATACTCTCGATAATGGAGGGTATAATCATGATTATTACTATAAGTGGAAACGAACGGTTAAGCCATACTGACTTGATTGACCAAATGCACCGGTTGAGAAAAGAGACTTTTCATGATCGGCTTAAATGGGAAGTTGAAGTTCACGGGCAATGGGAAATCGATGATTTTGACGAATGCGACCCACTCTACATTCTGTCTCTTACGGACAATGGGCATGTCCGGGGTTGTTTGAGATTGTTACCGACAACCGGGCCTAACATGCTTCGTGATGTGTTCCACAGCCTTGTCAACGACGGTAAATACATTGAGTCCCCTACAATTTGGGAAAGCAGCCGGTTTTGCGTGAGCCTGCGCGATCAACAGGGCAGGCGAAGTTTGTCGAACCTCAACATCGTTACAGCTGAACTGATTGCGGCGATGGGAGAAATTGGAGTTCTTTCTGGGCTGACAAACATCGTTACAGTTTATGACCAATTTCTCCGGCGCATCATATCCCGGGCTGGCTGCGACGAAACGCTGGTTGGTGGTCCGTTAGATATAGGCGGGGTGAATACCTACGCCGGCATGTTCACAATCGATGAACAGGAACTGGCTGAATTCAAGGCCAAATGGGGCTTCGCCGGAAGTCTGCTGAATTCTGCTGCGGTCCAGCAGAATGTTGCAGCAGCTTAATGTCATGACTTGATCGGCCTTGTGACCCATGAGGCCGATCAAGTCTCTGATCTGTTTATCAAATGTAATCCAGAACGAGATAGCTGTGCAGAATGACAATTCAAAT
>JALTNS010000148.1 GCA_027000565.1 Rhizobiaceae bacterium
AAGACCACGCGCCATTGGATCAAGCGCCAGCCCGTGCCAGCCGGAACCATGGATTAACACCAGCAGGGGAGCCTGGTCATTGCCACTTTCATATTTTCGATAAAACAGTTGCCGGCCGTCTTTTGCGACATAGGCAGTTCTCGGCGGTAGCGCACTACGATCAGGAACTGCGCGCAATTGTGCGGTAAAATCCAGACCGGCGGATCCGGATAGCTTTTGGGGCCATTGGGAGAAAATCAATACAAGCGCAATTGTCAGGGGAATGGCGACCGAAATTGCCGCAAAAGTAAGAACTTCAGTTAGAACATCAACCATATGTTTTACTCAAACAGGCGATAATCGTACCGTCTGGCAGTGGGTTTTCATGACAGGACTTTCGGTAACCACCTGGCGATGGCCCTGCCGATTTCAGCACCTGAATCCTCCTGAATGAAGTGAATTCCGGGCACCGTTACTTCTTTCTGGTTTTTCCAGCTGCGGGCAAACTCCCGCTGCGATCCAGTTAAAATCGCACCCGGCTCCGCATTGATAAACAGTTTAGGAAGATCGTTTTTTGCCATCCATCGGGCATATTCATCGATGATTGTGTGGGTATTTTCCGGACTGCCACCTATGGGAATTGATCTTGGCCAGGAAAGCGTTGGCCAGCGGTCATCGGGGGTAAGAAACGGTCGGCGATATTCATCCATTTCCACGTCTGTCAGCTTGCGCAAAATAGAACCGGGTAAAATCTTTTCAATAAATATATTTCTCTCAAGAATGAGATGTTCACCAGCCTCTGATTTCAGGCCCTGAAACAGTTTTGCCGCACCTTCATCCCAATCACTCCAATCGGGAAACGGTCGCACCAGCGCTTCCATATACGCAATGGCCTTTACAGCATCGCGATGATTGTTGGCCCAGTCAAAACCAAGCGCCGACCCCCAGTCGTGCAGAACCAAAATTACGTTTTTGTTGGTACCGACGGTCTGCATAAACCCGTCGAGAAAGGCGCGGTGAGTTTCAAATTTATAGGTATCCGGTCCGGGATTATCCAATTTGGCAGAATCCCCCATACCGACCAGATCCGGTGCAATGCAACGGCCCAAATGGGCCAACTCGGGCATAACGTTGCGCCACAGATAAGATGAGGTCGGGTTTCCGTGCAGGAAAATTATCGGATCACCCTGCCCCATCTCAACATAAGACATCGGCCTGCCTCCGACTTCGGTTTGAAGCTTTTCTGAAATGATCGGTTCTTGCATGAATGCTCTCATCATCTGCCGGTGGTGTCGTTCTTTCAAAAACGTTGCAAATGCCGCCCGGTTTGGCAACCAGCGTTTCAAAAAACTTCTGGTAAACGGAAAGGCCAAACAACTTGACAATGACCGGCAATCACCATCAACTGAATGTCGATTTCCCTCCCGCTCAAGTCTGATCTCGCACCTTGCCTCTCACCCGCTTCTTTCCAGTTTTGTTTGTTCTATTGTGGTCCACCGGGTTCATTTTTGCGCGCATGGGCATGCCCTACGCGGAGCCGTTTTCATTTCTAAGTCTGCGCTTTGTACTGGCGATCGGGTTGCTTGGCATTTTGGCCCTGATTGCCCGCGCGCCCTGGCCGGGCTGGCGGTTGGCCGGTCATTCAATGGTGGTTGGTATATTTCTGCATGGCATCTATCTGGGGGCTGTGTTTTGGGCAATAGACCACGGTTTGCCTGCCGGAATTGCGGCAATGATTGTTGGTCTGCAACCAATCATGGTGGCGATTTTAGCCTCGCCGCTATTGGGTGAACAGGTTACGCTTCGCCACTGGGCCGGGTTGTTGATCGGCGGCCTGGGGCTGGTGCTGGTTCTTGCACCAAAATTTGAATTTGGCAGCAGTGGAATTACCCCGGTCAATATTGCCGTTTGCCTGCTGGCGATGCTGGGCCAGACCGGGGGCACGATTTATCAAAAGAAATTTGCCACAAAAGTACCATTGCGTACCGGCACCATGTGGCAATATGTGGGAGCACTTGTGCCATCATTCATCTATGCCTTGAGCTTTGAAAATTTTGCTTTTGAATGGAATGGCGAATTGGTGCTTGCCATGGTCTGGCTGGTGCTGGTTTTGTCAATTGCAGCGGTGTTTTTATTAATGTTGCTGATCCGCGATGGCAGCGTGTCAAAAGTATCGTCGCTGTTTTATCTGGTTCCGGCGTCGACCGCCGTTATTGCCTATTTCCTGTTTGGCGAGACCCTCAATGCAATACAGCTGATCGGCATGGGTCTTTGTGCGGCGGGTGTGCGGGTGGTGATGCGAACAAATCATTCGCCAACCAAAATTTGAATAATTTTCCCTCTTGGCTTGCAATCATCAATATGTTTTGTTGTGCGTCAACAACAGGGTGGAAACCGCCCAAGGGGAGAATTGGATTTGGATCTGCTTCAGCTGTTTATCAGTGGCTTGGCCAATGGATGTGTCTATGGATTGATCGCACTGGGGTTTGTGTTGATCTACAAGGCCACGGAAGCCGTTAATTTCGCCCAGGGCGATTTTATGATGTTCGGCGCGTTCATCACCATCTGGCTGACCAATACTGACTATCTTGGCATCAACTTCTGGATCGCCGTGCCCGTTGCCATGTTGATTATGGGTGCTTTTGGCTATTTGCTGGATGTTGCAATTTTGCGGAAAATGTTTGGTCAGTCGCAAATCGCCGTGGTTATTCTGACAATCGCGCTTGGCTTTATTCTACGCTTCGCTGCCGGTGCCATATGGGCACATGAACCGCAATCACTGGAATCACCATTTGCCGGAAGAGAGGTGCGGTTAGGCGAGTTGGTGCTCGGGCTGGAAGAGGTTGCTGTGGTCTTTGTCACCATATTGCTGACCTTTGCCCTCTACCTGTTTTTTAACCGCTCAAAACTTGGCATAGCGATGCAGGCCGCGTCACAAAACCAGCTTGCCGCCTACTATATGGGCATTCCGGTCAAACGTATTCAAAGCCTTGTCTGGGCCCTCGGCGGGGTTGTGGCAGCCGTTGCCGGGATTTTGTTTGCCTCGAAAGGGGCAATTGATCCGTCAACCGGCCTGCTTGGCATCAAGGCCTTTGCGGCGGCTGTCATTGGTGGATTTGGCAGCCTGCCAGGCGCGCTGATCGGTGGATTGATCATCGGTTTGGTCGAACCGTTTGCCGCCTATGGCTTGCCTGCCGGATATTCGCAGATCGCTCCCTATGCGATCATGTTGCTGGTGCTGATATTTCGCCCTGCCGGCTTGTTTTCAACGACGCAAAAAAAGAAGGTTTAGATATCTGCCATGCGCTTTGTCTTCAAACGATCTTATGATGCGGATATCAAGCTGTTCAAGCACCGACCCCAGGCGCTTTGGTATCTGGCGCTTCTGGCGGTGATGCTGGCCCTGCCCTGGATTATTGATGAGTTTTTTCTGGGTGAGGCGACCAATGTGCTGATCTGGGCGATTGCCGGCATGGGTTTGATGCTGCTGGTCGGCCATTCCGGACAGGCCAGCCTTGGCCATGCGGCATTTATGGCCGTTGGCGCATATACCAATGTCAACATGATGGAAAGCGGGATTCCGTTTATCCTGTCATTGCCATTATCAGGCATAATTGCCGGGGTGGTTGGCGTGATTGTGGCGCTACCGGTATTGCGGCTGCACGGCATATATCTGGCAATTGCAACTCTGGCAATTTCGGTTTTAACCGAGGATTTCATTGTTATTCTGGAACCGTGGACCGGCGGGGTAATCGGGCTTGTTGCGCCACCGATTGATTTGTTCGGGTATGAAATGGACCGGTATGGCACACCAACTGCATTTTATTTTCTGACATTGCTGGTGACCCTGCTCGTGTTGTTTGCTTATCGCAATTTGTTGCGGGCGCCGCTTGGCCGGGCATTTACCGCACTGCGGGACAGTGAAATATCGGCCCAGGCAATGGGCGTGAATATTATGCGCACCAAAGCAACAGCCTTCGGGCTTTCGTGCGTCGCAGCCGGGCTGGCAGGCGCATTGCTTGGGTTGTTTGCCGGTGCATTCAACCACGAAACCTTTAATCTGGTGCTGTCAATCCAGCTGTTACTGATGATCGTCATTGGCGGGCTTGGCTCGATACACGGGGCATTTTTTGGCGCTATAGTTATCGGCTTCCTGCCGCAGTTCATCGCCATTTCCCGCGATGGCATATCCAATCTGTTTGGTCTCGGCTCGGTTACAATTCCGGGCATCGAAAGCGGTGTATTTGCGGTTATTTTAATCAGCTTCATCCTGTTTGAACCGCTCGGCATCTATGGCCGCTGGGTCAAAATACGGACCTATTTCGAACTGTTTCCGTTTTACCGCAAGAATATGTTCAAGCGGCAGAAAAGCTATCTCAAAACGGAGCGTATGCGATGAGCCTTCTGACGCTTGAAAATGTCACCCTGCGGTTTGGCGGGCTGGTTGCGGTCAACAATGTATCGTTCCATGTGGGCGAAGGTGAGGTGTTTTCGCTCGTTGGGCCCAATGGTGCCGGAAAATCCACCGTGTTTAACCTGATTTCACGCTTCTATGACCCGGCAGAAGGTGACATCAAGTTTGAGGATAAATCCATCCTCAAAATGCAGTCCGATCAGGTGCCTTCGCTGGGCATCGCCCGCACTTTCCAGAATATTGAACTGTTTGAGCAATCAACCGTGTTGCAAAACCTGCTGGTCGGTCGCCACCGCCACCGTAAAAGCGGCCTGCTGGCGGAGTTGTTTTTTGCTCCAAAAGTGCGCGATGAGGAGCGGCGCCACCGGGCAGTGGTGGAAGAGGTTATCGATTTTCTTGAGCTGCAGGCTTATCGCGACAAATATATTGCTGGCCTTCCCTACGGCGTTCGTAAAGTGGTCGAACTTGCCCGGGCTCTGGCCACAGAACCGCGAATTCTGTTGCTTGATGAACCTGCATCGGGCCTATCGGTTGAAGAAACACAGGATATGATTTTCTGGGTTGAGGATATTAAAAAACAAATGGGTGTGACGGTGCTCATGGTCGAACACGACATGAACCTTGTGGCAGCTGTATCAGACCGGGTGCTGGCGCTTGCCGATGGCAAGGAACTGGCCATCGGCACCTCTGCTGAAGTGCAATCGCATCCGGCTGTGATTGAAGCCTATCTCGGCACCGGCGGGAGGATAGGCGATGACTGAGCCGGTACTTAAGGTCGATAATCTGGAAAGCTACTACGGACCTATCATGGCGATCCGCGGGGTCAGTCTGGAAGTGCGACAGGGGCAGATTGTAACCGTGCTCGGGGCCAATGGCGCGGGCAAAACCACCTTGTTGAAAACCGTTTCGGGTGTAATGACCCCGGCCAAGGGTACCATATTGCTGAATGGTGAACCGATCCACGGTGCCGAAGCTGATGCGGTTGTACGCAAGGGCATGGTGCATGTGCCGGAGGGGCGCGAAATATTCCCGCTGCTCAGTGTCGGCGAAAACGTGGCACTGGGCGCTTATGTGCGTACCGACAAGGCTCAAATCGCCCGCGATCTTGAAATGGTCTACAGTTATTTTCCAATTCTGGCCGAGCGGCAAAACCAGCGGGCGGGCACGCTTTCCGGTGGCCAGCAACAAATGCTGGCGATTGGCCGCGGGTTGATGGCCGCACCCAAGGTTATGCTGCTGGACGAGCCCAGCCTTGGCCTTTCGCCGCTTCTGGTCGAAGAAATTTTTACCATTATTCGCCGGTTGAATAAAGAACAGCAGGTGACCATGATGCTGGTCGAGCAAAATGCCAAGGTGGCGCTTGATGTGGCCGACTATGGCTATGTGATGGAAATTGGCCGCATTGTTATGGCTGATACAGCCCCAGCTCTGGAAAGCTCAAAAGACGTGCAATCGTTTTATCTCGGCGTTCAGGAAGAAACCCAACGCGGACAGCGTCGCTGGAAACAGCGTAAAACCTGGAGATAGAACAAGTGACCGGAGGAGCATGAAATGAACATTGCAATCAAGCTGCCACCGCAAATGGATATCCAGGGGGTATCGGTTAACGCCGACCTGGCTGTCGGACCTTATTTTGTCGATGGTTGTGATACCATCACCAAACTGTTTCGCCTGCGCTGCAAGGATCTCGGCAAGCGCACCGCGCACCGTGAAAAACACATGGGCATCTGGAAATCCCATTCGTGGGATGACTATTACCGCCGGGCCCGGCGCATCGGCATGGGGCTGTTATCACTCGGACTAAAACGCGGTGATGTGGTTTCCATCCTGTCGGAAGACAACAAGGAATGGCTTTATGCTGACATTGGGATCCAGTGTGTTGGCGGCATTGCCTCTGGCGTCTACACCACAGATTCCCCTTCACAACTGGCCTATCTGGTCAATGATTCAGACAGCCGGTTTCTGTTTGTCGAGAATGACGAGATGCTGGATAAATATCTCGAAATCAAAAACGAGGTTCCCGGCCTTGCCAAGATCATCGTTTTCGAACGTGATGGTCTGCACGATTTCCACGAGGACAAGGTTATGTTCCTTGATGAGCTTTATGACCTTGGTGAAAGTCTACACC
>JALTNS010000149.1:0-4388 GCA_027000565.1 Rhizobiaceae bacterium
ATTTCATGCATCGCATAAAGAATACGTCGATGCACCGGTTTCAAACCGTCTCGAACATCTGGCAAAGCCCGGCTGACAATAACACTCATCGCATATTCGAGATAAGACTTGCTCATCTCGTCAATGATGGAAATCGGCTCAATATCAGATGGATTTTCACCATCTCCGGATGGGCTGGAAGGAGTATTCGAATCGTCGGACAAGTGAGTTTATACCTTTTTGTGAATCACTCCTTTAACTAACCGATTCCCTTAAAGATTGCCAATTTCTAACCGTGATATACAGGGGTTTTGGCAGAATTAATCAAGATCGGTATTTGAGTAAATTCCAGCGTTCCTACGGATTGTATTTTGCGAACGGCCATGCGAGGAATTCACAATCTCCAGCGCTACGGGTTCCTGCACCATGAACACAGATTTGCTCATAAATGCGTTTGTAACACTGTTTGTCACAATTGATCCTCCTGGCCTTGCTGCAGTGTCACTGGGGTTGACTGTTGGCATGAATACGGCTCAACGACGCCAGGTGGCCTTGCGTGGTACCATAATCGGCTCTGCCATACTCATCGT
Source organism: Rhizobiaceae bacterium (assembly GCA_027000565.1). Lineage (GTDB taxonomy): Bacteria > Pseudomonadota > Alphaproteobacteria > Rhizobiales > Rhizobiaceae > SZUA-100. The sequence continues at coordinate 570 of JALTNS010000149.1, forward strand.
TTTCATGCTTGCTGGTTCTTCCCTGCTCGACACCCTTGGAATCACCATGTCAGCATTCCGTGTTGCTGGCGGTTTATTGTTGTTTTACATAGCCTTCGAGATGGTTTTTGAGAAACGACAAGAGCGCCATGTAAAAGCAGCATCACGAGCAATTACCAAAGATGATATTCACAACGTTGCTGTGTTTCCGTTGGCCATTCCGCTGATCGCAGGCCCGGGTTCAATCTCAGCTTCCATATTATTGGCATCGGAATTTTCAACTTTCACCGAACGCCTGGTACTAATTGGCATATTGGCCAGCATAGCAATACTGCTATATATCGCATTGGCACTTGCCGACAGGCTTGACCGAATAATTGGCGATACCGGCCGTATAATCGCCACAAGATTGTTGGGCATTCTTCTTGCGGCCCTATCAGTCCAGTATATCGCCGACGGCGTGAAGAATCTCGCCGCCGGATAGTTTCGCTATTCTACCGCTTACCGACCCGGTAATTTAACTTCCATTGTTTTACCGCCATAGGCATGCACCTTGTCGCGGGCACGAACCCTTACACGTGTCATGCCTTCAGGTATGGCAATGCCGGACTTGTTGCGGGTAAACGGCTGCTCGTCATCATGGGGGTGAACCAAAACCCTTGTGCTGATGATCTGACCATCAAGACTGAGAACCTCCCAGGCATCGGCATAGTGTTCCCAGCCCTGATCATTGTGGCGAACCGTAACCCTGAAGCGGTAAGTGCCACCCTCCTCCCTTACTACACCGACCTTTTCCACGTCAGCCTCGCCTGCGAGCGAAACACCGTCTGCCATTGTCGAAAATAGGAATGAATAACTCAATGTAACAATTATTTTGCGTATCATCGAACGCTCCGGTAAATGTTGGACTGTTTTGGCGAGGATTCGCCACGATGATTGAGGGTAGAATGGCTTCCGGGTCAAAAAAAGTAATATATGCGGCATTAATCGGAAATGGCCTGATTGCGATTACAAAGTTTGTTGCCGCAGCTTATACCGGTTCCTCTGCAATGCTGTCTGAAGGCATCCATTCATTGGTGGATACCGGCAATCAAAGCCTGTTATTGTTTGGAATGCACCGGGCCAAGCGGCCGTCTGATGAAAAACACCCCTTTGGTTATGGATCAGAGATATATTTTTGGGCGTTTGTTGTAGCAATCCTGATATTTGCAGTTGGAGCAGGTGTTTCAATTTACGGCGGGATACAAAAGGTTATCACCCCCCATTCGATCACCAACCCCATGGTTAATTACATCGTATTGGGATTGGCCTTTATTTTTGAAGGGGTTGCCTGGTCTATTGCGCTAAAGGAATTTTCAAGCACCAAGGGCAAAAGATCGTTTATTCAGGCGGTGCGGGATTCAAAAGACCCAACGATATTCACCGTATTGTTCGAAGATACCGCCGCTATGCTTGGCCTGATCGTGGCATTTATCGGGATATTTTTGGCAGACACCTATAATTTGCCGGTTCTCGACGGTGTGGCATCCATTGTAATCGGGCTCATTCTTGCAGGCGCAGCTTTTGTTCTGGCCTATGAGACCATGGGTTTGCTGATCGGAGAAGCCGCTGCTCCAGAAATTGTCGGGGCCATCACAAATATTGTTGAAGCCACACCGACCATAGATGCCCTGAATGAAATCAGAACCCTGCACCGGGGACCAAATGACATTCTTCTGGCACTTTCGGTAGATTTTGAAGACAATGTTCCAGCAGGCAAAGTGGAGACCGCTATCTACCAATTGGAAATTGCCATTAAACAGCGGTTTCCCATGGTGCGCAGACTGTTTATCGAGGTGCAATCTGCCAAACACCATGCGGAAGAAATTGCCCGCGCCAAACAGGAATTTGGCGAGAGCTGAATTAATTCCGGCAATTATTTCGCCAAAAACCGCAAAACTACTCCCCGGCTTTGTAAAACACGGTGGGTTTTATGGTGGTATCCGCATTGAAGGCATAAACAGTGTATTTTGCAGTCTTGTCGTAGCCCATGCCAAGTGATCCCATTGGCATACCCGGTGTTGAAATACCTCGAATGTCAGGGCGTTCCGACATAAGTTTATCGATCGCCTGAAGTGGTACATGGCCTTCCAGAATGTATTTCCCAAACACAGCCGTATGACAGCCCGCCAACTCATTCGTCACGCTAGCCTGTTTTTTTACCGCCGAAAGATCGTCCATATTAACTATATTGACCTGGTAGCCCGCTTGACGCATTGCATCAGCCCACGAACCGCAACAGCCGCAAGAGGGGTTTTTGAAAACAGTCATTTCATTGTTTTCAGCAGATATTGCCGGGCTGGCAAGACCAAGCCCCAAAACCAATGTAGCAATTGAGGCAAATTTGGAATTTTTCATAAGGCAGTTCCCTTTATCTAACAAATATGCAGACCCGATTTGAGCAAACGCTGAGAAGTCATTTGGAACAATGATGCGTTGCGCCAGATCAAACTGGATAAAAGGCTAACAACAAGTTCCACCAGCAACAACCAAATTTCATGCGGCATTTTGCAGCCACGCAAGCAACATTGCCGATTTTGGAGTAAAAGGGATACGTTTGGACCAGATCACATAAACCATGATCATTAATACCGATGGTATTGATGTGATCGGCGGTGAAGGCTTCGTGCATGATGGTAACTATGTGGGTTATATTTCATCGGGCGGGTTTGCCCGTCAAGTGAATAAACCCATGCAATGGGCTTTGTGCCACCAAACCTTGGCGCAGATGGCACTGCGCTTGAGGTCGAAATCAACGGCCAATTCTATTCAGCCCGCGCGGTAGAAAAACCACTTTATGATCCACAGGGCACAAAAATGCGCCGCTGATGACAAAAATGTTGCCATGCCCTGCCCGGTAATGCCAGCATGAACACCCTGCAACCTGAATCCGGGATTAGTTCATCATGTCAAAACTTTGGCAACTCTCAGCCACAGATATCGCCGATGCCGTGCGCACAAAAAAGCTCTCCGCAGTAGAGGTTGCGCGATCTCATCTTGACCGTCTTGGCGAGGTTAACGGCGTGCTTAATGCCGTTGTTCAGGAATTTCCCGATGAGGCTATTGTGGCCGCCAAAGAAGTTGATCAAAAAATCGCGAATGGCGAAGACCCCGGCCCGCTTTGCGGTGTCCCCATCACCACCAAAGTCAATATTGACCAAGTTGGTCATGCCACCACCAATGGCCTTGTTATCCTCAAAGACCTGATTGCAGAAACCGACAGCCCTGTGGTTTCCAACATTCGAAAGGCCGGTGGGGTGATTATTGGGCGCACTAACACGCCCGCCTTTTCGTTGCGTTGGTTTACCAAGAACAATCTTCATGGCCACACGTTTAATCCGCGCGATAAATCGATCACCCCCGGCGGTTCGTCCGGCGGTGCGGCATCTGCCGTTACCAGCGGCATTTGCGCCATCGGACACGGCACAGATATTGGTGGCTCAATCCGCTATCCGGCCTATGCCTGCGGTGTGCATGGCTTACGCCCGACCCTTGGGCGCATTGCCGCATTCAATGCATCCGGTCCCGAACGTCATATCGGTGGTCAGATCATGGCCGTATCCGGACCGATTGCCCGTTCAATTTCAGATATTCGCCTGGCGTTTGAATCGATGATCGCCGAAGACCCCCGCGACCCGTGGTGGGTTCCGGTGCCGTTTGACCTTGGTGAATTTCCCAAACGCGCGGCTTTGTGCATCGCGCCGGAGGGACTTGTGGTTGCAAGCGAGGTTGAAACAGCCCTTCGCAATGCAGCAGATCAATTGCGCGAAGAAGGCTGGGTTGTGGACGAAGTCGAAAGTC
>JALTNS010000149.1:4398-6461 GCA_027000565.1 Rhizobiaceae bacterium
AGAATGAAGAAGGTGCAAATTTTGTATTTGAATATATGACCAAGCGGTCACCAGAGATGGATGTTACAGATTTACTGGATGCCTTGCAGCGGCGTTCGTTCCTGGTGCGGGAATGGCAAATATTCACGCAAAAATACCCGCTGGTGATTTGTCCGGTTTCTGCTGAATTGCCGTTTGAAGACCAGCAGGACTTGCGTTCAGAAGAGGTGTTTGAGGCGATGATGGAAGCGCAACTAACCCAGCTCGGACTTCCATTGCTGGGTCTGCCGGGATTGACCGTATCAACCGGAATGGTCGGAAAAACTCCCGTTGGCGTTCAGTTGATTGGTGGACGGTACCGCGAAGACATTCTGCTCAATGCGGCAGCATCAATTGAGAAATCCGGAACTCCGCCAAGCCCGATTGATCCTCAATGATGAAATAGGGTTGATCAGCAGATCTTCCGCAACAGTTTGTTGAGCGTGATGCGTTCCGATCGGGTCAGCCTGATAACCGTTTCATCGGTAACTTTGACTGCTGATGGAAGTATTTCCTTGATAAGCAACCTGCCCTTTTCAGTGAGACTAATGAGTTGGCGCCTTGCATCATTCGGGTCGCGATCGCTTTTGATCAACTCGCGGTCGCGCAGTCGATCAACCACGCCCTTTATGGTGGCGATATCCATTGAGGTTTGACGCCCCAACTCGTTTTGAGAAAGTGTGCCTGTTTCAAACAGTTTTGCCATTACAGCAAATCGTGTCGGGGTAAGAGTTTCAGGCATCAGTCCGGCAAATATGACCGTATGGCGCTGATGGGCCCTGCGCAAAATATAACCAATTTGATCATCGAGCCGATATTCTTTATCCGGATTGTCACTCAATATCTGGCACCTTTCAAAAGGATAAACCTGCCCACAGTTTCGGATACCATAGCTAAATCTGCAATATTGAATATTGCAAATATTGCACATTTCATTAGCATGCGAATGATGATTTTCGCAAATTGAGGCGTTGGACAAACCGCCTGCGCGAAAAAATAAGGGATATCACCATGGCTGAATGCGCGAAGAAACTCGTCATCAAAAACATTGCCCAGATATTATCCGGCAAACTTGAAAAGCCATTGATTGATGGCGATTGTGTAATTGCCATCGATGGCAAGATTGTCGATATTGGTTATGAAAACGATATAGACACCGACGGTGCAACGACCACCATTGATGCCAATGATACATGGCTATCGCCGGGTCTGATCGACAGCCATGTGCATCCGGTCATCGGCGATTACACCCCCCGGCAACAGCAAATAAACTGGATTGATTCATGTCTTCATGGCGGTGTCACGACCATGATTTCAGCCGGAGAGGTTCATGCACCTGGCCGACCAAAAGATATTGTCGGCCTCAAAGCCATGGCGATTGCCTCGCAGCGCTGGTATGAAAATTTCAGACCATCCGGCGTAAAAATGCTGGCTGGCGCTCCGGTACTTGAAGAGGGTATGGAAGAACATGACTTCAAGGAACTGGCAGAATCCGGGGTTAAGCTGCTAGGTGAGGTTGGACTCGGCTCGGTCAAGACCGGAGAAACCGCAGCGCAGATGGTAAAATGGGCGCGGAAATATGGTATTCAATCGACTATTCATACCGGTGGCCCTTCAATTCCCGGTTCCGGCCTGATTGACAAGGATATCGTACTTGAAGCCGATGCTGACATTATAGGCCACATCAATGGCGGCCATACGGCCTTGCCGGATGATCAGATAACCTGCCTTTGTGAAAGTTGCAGCCGGGGCATAGAGATTGTTCACAACGGCAATGAGCGCGCCGGGCTTTTGGCGATGCGCACTGCCTTTGAAATCGATCAGGCGGAACGGGTTATTCTCGGTACTGATGCACCTGCCGGTTCCGGGGTTCAGCCGCTTGGCATTTTACGGATGATCGCCATGTTGTCCAGTCTGGGTGATATACCACCCGAAATTGCCTTTTGTTTTGCAACTGGCAACACAGCGCGTATGCGCGAACTCGACAGCGGCATTATCGAAGTTGGAAAATCGGCAGATTTCATTTTGATCGACAAGGCTCAACA
>JALTNS010000150.1 GCA_027000565.1 Rhizobiaceae bacterium
GCTATTCCGGATGCTGCTGCATGGTTATGCATGGTTCGATAAGAATCCTCCCTTCACCACCAAGCAATTGGAAGCATTGGTCATCCCTGAGTCGTTTCCGGTAATCGACTGGCCCGGAATCTTCGATAATTCGACCGGGATGACCAATCATTCATCGAAGAGAGCGTGGCCGTGATACGCACACTCAATGACACAATCACGCAGGATGACGTCATCGATTCAGTCGTGGGTCGATTGAGGTACGCTCAGCCGGTCTGCGAACCCGGATTTCTGGATATGCTGCCGTCTGTCCAGACTCCGATTCGAGGCTTGCAGATCGCTGATACCAGCTTTTATTACCCTGAGGATAGGGGCATCTCGGAGAGTGTGCGGCTGGCAAAGCAAATGGCGGACAATCTGGATTGAGCCAGTGAACAACTTCCGAGGCCAGAATAAGAGTAGTACAGAACTCCATCGTTTCGTCAGGTTTGTCGTTGTCGGGGGTTTTGCCGCCTTGGTCAACCTAACTTCTCGTATCATTATTAATGAATATATGAGCTATCGAGGGGCGGTAGCAGCTGCCTACTTCTGCGGCATGATCACCGCCTTTACGCTAATGAAACTATTCGTGTTTAAAAAATCAGGCAGATCGACCCATCACGAGTTCTTGTGGTTCATGCTCGTTAACGTCTTGGCCGCGGCCCAAGTTTGGGTTATCAGCGTGGGGCTGGCAGAATACTACTTCCCCTGGATCGGTTTCAGCTGGAATCCAGAGTTGGTGGCACATTTTGTTGGGGTAAGCTTCCCCGTCATCACCTCCTATCTAGGGCATAAACATTTGTCCTTTCGCCCTAGCGAAACCCAGGCCAGGCGATGAAATTGACCAGCTGGGGGCGATATCCTGTGATCGAATCGGAAATTCAAGCACCGGTCACGCCATCGGAGCTTAGAAGCCGGTTTACCGCCGCAGCTTCCATTCCATGCATTCCTCGCGGGACAGGCCGGAGCTATGGCGATAGTGCACTTGCTCCTCACGCGATAAGCAGCCGGTTTCTGAACCACATCACCGGTTTCGATGAGACTACAGGCGTCTTACGCTGCGGTGCAGGCGTTACCCTAGCGGAGCTGCTCGACCTGTTCGTGCCACGCGGTTGGTTTCTCTACTCGACGCCCGGGACCAAGCTGATCAGTGTCGGCGGCGCCATAGCCAGCGACGTACACGGCAAGAGTCATCACCTCGAAGGCTGTTTCAGTAACAATATCATCGAATTGACGCTGATGCTGGGTGACGGAGAAATCGTATCCTGTTCGTCGGAGACTCATCCTGAACTCTTTCATGCCACATGCGGGGGAATGGGACTCACCGGCGTAATTCTGGACGCGACTTTCAAGCTACGGCCGATCAAGAGCGCCCATATTCGGGAAACCACCTTCAAGGCACACAATCTGGACGAAGCGTTAACACTGATCGAGGCTCATGAAGACACGACCTATTCGGTCGCCTGGATCGACTGTCTCTCCACGGGCAGCCGTTTGGGGCGCTCTTTGTTGATGACCGGTGAGTTTATCGAGGATGGCCGACTGGATCTGAAACGCGGTCAACCGCTTGCGGTTCCATTCGATATGCCCGGTTTTCTATTAAACAGGTATACGGTCACCGCGTTCAATACAGTTTATTACCACCGTGTGCGACAAGACCGATCGGAACATATCATCCATTTCGACCCCTTCTTTTACCCGCTGGACAGCATTCATGATTGGAACCGGATTTATGGCAAGGGTGGCTTCACGCAGTACCAGTTCGTGATCCCCAAGGAAGCCGGAAGGGAGGGGATGGCGGCCATTCTGAGCCGAATCGCTGAGTCCGGGCGCGGCTCATTTCTTGCGGTGCTCAAAGCCTTCGGGAAGGGCAACGACAATTACCTGTCATTCCCGATGGAGGGATACACACTCGCACTCGATTTCAAAATCGATCAAGGTCTGTTCCCATTCCTGGCGGAACTGGACCATATCGTCCTCGATTATGGCGGACGCCTCTATCTCTCGAAGGATGTTCGCATGAGCGAATCGACATTCAAGCGCGGCTATCCACAATGGGAAGCTTTTCAGGAGGTGAGACACCGGTATGGGGCCGACCGTGTCTTCCGCTCTCTTCAGTCAGACCGTCTGGGACTATGAACATGCAGAAGATTCTTATCATCGGGGCCACCTCCGCCATCGCTGAGGCGACGGCCCGGCTGTTCGCTGCACGCGGCGACCGCATGCATCTGCTGGCGCGTAACCACGAACGGCTCGAAACGATGGCAAAAGACCTTAAGATCCGCGGGGCGGAATCGGTGACCTTCGACGCTTTCGACGTCAATGACTTCGACAGGCATCCGGCATTGCTCGACGCGGCGAGCGTAGTGATGGAAGGAATTGACATCGCGCTGATTGCCCATGGGACTTTGCCAGACCAGAAGGCCTGCGAGGCAGATTTCCTCTGGACCCTAAAAGAGGTGAATACCAACGCGGTCGGCACTATTTCGCTCTTGACTGACCTGGCTAATCGTTTCGAGCGGAAGCAGCAAGGCGTCATTGCCGTCATCAGTTCGGTTGCAGGAGACCGGGGGCGGCAATCGAACTACGTCTATGGAGCAGCGAAGGCTGCGATAACGGTATTCCTGCAAGGTCTGCGCAACCGGCTGCACAAGTCAGGTGTGAAGGTGTTGACGATCAAACCGGGTTTCGTGGACACGCCGATGACGGCAGACTTCCCCAAAGGGTTATTGTGGGCACAGCCAGAGAGGATCGCCAAGGATATTCTCAAAGCCATTTCGGCATCCAGGGATGTTGTTTACACCCCTTGGTTCTGGTGGCCTGTGATGGTCTTGATCCGGTCGATTCCGGAACCAATTTTCAAGAGGCTTTCACTTTGAGCAGCAGTCGCCAGAGGCGTATCAGGGAGGCCGGGCTCCTAATGGCCCTGTTCTTGGGGGCTTGGGCATTGTTTCTGCCGCAAAGCCTGGCCAGGATCAACGTATTCGATGAGGGCTTCATCGTGAGCGGCGCCATGCTGGTGCTTGACGGCAGGCTGCCATACCGAGACTTCCTTTCGATGTACGGCCCTGGCCAATATTACCTTACCGCTGCCCTCTTCGCTTTGTTCGGAGAACAACTGCTGGTTGTTCGTCTGGCTCATGGCTTTATCTTGGCCGGCTTGGCAGTCATTGTATTTGTGATTGCCAAAGATTTCAGCAAGCACAACCGGAACCTCCCTTTCGTAGTGTTCTTCATTTACATAGGCGTAGGGCTTTTTGCGAAGCCAAGCGTGGGATACCCTGCGATCACGGCAACATTATTGCTTCTCATGGGCGCGCTTGCTTTAGGCAAGTGGGTAGTCGAATCCAAAAATTGGATTCTACTATTGTCTTCCGTCGCGGTTGGTTCGGCAGGATTGTTTCGTTGGGACTTCGGTGTATTTGGTTTATCGGTAATGGGTTTTACTGTGCTTGTGAACCAGTTTTATACTGATGCCTCCGGCCCTCAACGATTCAAAGTGATTCTGTTAGCGGCTGTCCCGGCTCTTGCCATTGCGGCAGTGGTTTATATACCCCTGCTGGCCGTATTCTCCGATCCCGCCCGCTGGTACCAGGAAGTACTACATTTCTCACTTTTCGAGTTCTCAAAGTGGCGAAATCTTGAACTCATCCGTCCGAGTTACTGGGGACTGATGAGTGCTCTGCAACATGGTGGAAGCGCGCACCTGTTGTATCAGTCGGTTCTAAAACTTTCCTATCCTATTTTACCGGCGATCCTCGCTATAGGCACTCTGGGGCTTGTAGGGCACAGCATCGTTCGTGGGGATCGGAAGCTAACGGGCAGCCGGGCCTCTGTGCAGGCGATCTTTCTAGCTTTGGTGTCAGTTTTGCTACTGAATCAAATGAGAGTACGGCCAAGTCTCTGGCAGGGTTTTCCTGCGCTAGTCGCATCATTGCCATTACTTGCTTATCTTATTGATAATCTGAAGACTCGGATCGCAAGCAGCCCACACCTAAGCGCAGTGGTCAGGGCTTCTGGTTTCCTGGCAGGCGCTGCCCTTCTTCATGTGGCGCTACAAGGATTCCTTGCTGCTGTTGATGACCGCTTGATTGAGCTAAACACGCCGCGTTCGACCAACGTACGCGTTGAGGCTGATAGGGCCTCATACGTAGATTTAGTGAACTACATTCGGGCAAACACGCAGACAAACGAGGCGATCTACTCAGGGGTCATGGACCACACTCGACTTTTTGTCAACGATGCAATGTTGTATTTTCTGACAGATCGAGTCCCTGCGGACCGCTTTCTTGAACTGGAGCCCGGAATTGCGAATACAAGGCCAGGCCAGACACAAATAATTAATGCATTAAAGGACAAAGGAGTCCAACTTATAGTGTTGGCTGATATCACTTCGAATGAGCCGAACCTCACTTCGAAATCCAATGGCATCGATGATTTGGATAGATATATTCACGATAACTATCAACTTGTGAAGAGCTTTGGGAAATATACTGTTTTTCTCCGAAAACAGAGTTAATGAGCCGGAAATGATGGACGAAAAATCCCGTGCGAATGTCGGAGTGCCACCGCCACTGGTAGTGGACCTGGATGGCACCCTGATTAAGAGCGACCTGCTGGTAGAAGTTTTTTTCACCTTGCTGCGGGTCAATTTTTTCTACGTCTTCCTCACCCCATTCTGGCTAATGAAAGGCAAGGCCCATTTCAAAGAGCAGATCTTCAGCCGGATCACCGTCGCCCCCCAACTCCTGCCCTATCACGGCAGTTTCCTCACCTTCCTCAAGCAGCAGGCGCAATCAGGCCGCAAGCTCATCTTGGCCACAGCCTGCAACGAAAGGGCTGCACGCCGAGTGGCTGAGCATCTCGGGATATTCCACAGCGTGTTGGCCAGCACGCGCTCGGTCAACCTGTCCGGACGAAGAAAGCTCAAGGCCATAGTTGAAGCCTGCGGGGAAAGCCAGTTCGATTATGCCGGCAATGCCCAGGTGGACTTGCAGATATGGCCTCATGCCCGCAATGCCATACTGGTAAACCCGAGCCCCGGCGTGGAAAAGGCTGCACGCAAGCAGGCTCGCGTGGAGGCGGTTTTTCTGGAGGGGCAGCAGGGCATTTCTCCCTATCTTAAAGCTATCCGGCCCCATCAGTGGCTCAAGAATGTGCTCATTTTCGTGCCACTGCTCACTGCCCACACATGGCTGGATGCTGCCGCTGTGTCAAGGTCTATACTTGCTTTTGCCGCTTTTTGCCTATGTGCTTCCAGCGTGTATCTCCTGAACGATCTGCTGGATCTCTCATCGGATAGGGCTCATCCACGCAAGCGTCACCGACCACTGGCATCAGGGGACTTGCAACCTTTGCATGGGGCTCTGGCCTCGGTCGTTCTTCTTGTTGCAGGTGTATTTGTGGCCACTCTGGTTTCCCCTTTATTTACGTTGATAGCAGCAGGTTACCTTTCTATTACGCTGGCCTATTCTCTGCAGCTAAAATGTTATGTCATGATGGATACGATTATTCTTGCCGGACTCTATACTGTGCGTGTGATCGCTGGGGTTGCAGCCATAGAGGCAGTGCAATCGTTCTGGCTCCTCGCATTCTCCATGTTTATTTTCCTAAGTCTGGCATTGGTCAAACGCTGTGCGGAGCTCAACACCGTGCTGAACGCGGGGTGCAGCGCAACTACGGGCAGGGATTATCGGGTTAGTGACTTGGAGATACTCCGCAGCATGGGTACGGCAAGCGGCTATCTCTCCGTCATGGTGCTGGCTCTCTACATCAACAGCGAGGAAGTGAAAGCGCTCTATTCCAACCCACAATATCTTTGGCTCCTATGCCCTTTGATGCTTTATTTGGTAAGCCGCATCTGGCTTAAAACGGGGAGGGGTGAAATGCACGATGACCCCCTCATATTTGCCATGAAAGATAGAGGTAGCCTTTATGTAATTGCAGGCATGATCCTCGTGACCATGCTTGCGGTATGAGCGATGTTCTGTTCGGCCAAATCTAATTCAAAGCTCGGCAGTAACAACTTACCCTTCTAGCTAAAACGCTTTACACGGAAGCTGGAATGGTTCTTCTCTTTCTTCTCATTTCCATGATTATGAACTCACTCTATTGGATGATGAAGAGTAACTTCCACTCCGTTAAGTCGGGGAGGGGTCGCGGTACACTCACGGTACACTGCCCAGTTTTTCCTCCCTGCGCCATCCTGGTCTAACCTATTGAATCAACACGATTTTGACTAACTGTACCGAATATACCCTAATCTAGAATAATCAGTAAGTTATTGATTTTACTGGCTCTGAAAATCCCCGTGTCGGCAGTTCGATTCTGTCCCTGGCCACCATATAAATCAATAGCTTACAGTTGTTTTGGATTTTGTAAGTTGTACCCCTTGCGTGAGTTTTGCGTGAGCTAGCCCACGCAAA
>JALTNS010000151.1 GCA_027000565.1 Rhizobiaceae bacterium
AACAGGGGACTATTCCCAAGGCACGTGACAGTTATGACAGCGCTGTCGACGCCAGTTACCTCAAAGCAGCTTCAAAAATGTAATCCCTGAATATCCACAAGCCATAACCTGACGCGGCTCGAATTTTTCAAGAGTCGCGTCAGGATAATATTTCGTGTAAATTAAACTGATTTCAACGGAGGGCAAATTGACCGAAACCGAACAGCCCTTTTTACACATCGATCAGGTTTCGATGACGTTCAGCCTGCCCAATGGCGCCTCAATCGAGGCGTTGAAGGATGTGTCGTTGACACTTGCCGAAGGTGAATTGATGTCGGTTCTGGGACCATCAGGGTGCGGTAAGACAACACTTTTGAATATTATTGCGGGCTTTCTTGCACCAACCAGCGGCCAGGTTGTGCTCAACGGCAATCAGGTAACCGGCCCCGGCCCTGAACGCGGCATGGTCTTTCAGCAAGGAGCATTGTTTGAATGGATGTCTGTTCGCAAGAATGTCGGGTTTGGCCCCGCAATGAAGGGCGTGTCGGCGGCGGAAACCAGGGACATAGTTGACGGGTTACTCGAAACTGTCGGGCTGCATGATTTTGGAGAAAAGGCTGTCTACGAATTGTCCGGCGGCATGCAACAGCGCGTTGCCCTTGCCCGCTGTCTGGCCAATGATCCCGATGTTATCTTGATGGACGAGCCGCTGGGCGCTCTGGACGCCTTAACGCGGGAAAAGATGCAGGGTCTGGTGCTCAAATTGTGGAAGGAAACCGGCAAGACAATTATCCTGATCACCCACTCGGTTGAAGAAGCCTTGCTGCTTGGCGAACGCCTGTTGGTGATGGCGCCAAGGCCCGGACGTATTCACAAGGAATACCGATTGCCATTTGCCGATATGGGCGTCGACGCTGATTTGCGTGAAGTCAAAAAACACACGGATTATGAACCCATGCGCGAGGAGATTCTTTCGATGATCTGGGAAATGGAAGAAGAAATCATGGGTAAGAAAGAATAATTCTATGTTGATTCTGGCAATCTATGTTTCGATCTTTGTCGCAGCCTATGTGATCTACAACACGGTCGCCGGTGGCATGCGTTCCAGGGATGGTTATAATGCGCGCAAGACCGTGACCTTTGGAGATGAAAGCGCGGTAACCCCCAACAGGGCCGCATCGATTATTTCGGTGATTTCAATTTTCCTGATCTGGGGGGCTTTCACCGGCTCTACCCTCACCCCTGTTCATGTGCCGGGACCGTTTATTGGCGATACCTCATTTACCTATACCGCCACCAATGCACAAAACCAGACCGCTGATGCAACCGTTTATGTCAGGGTAAGACCCATCAGCGACACTTTTACAAAACCCGAACTGGGCAAACAAACACAGACCGGTTTTGCCAAAGACGATGCGATGAAAGTGGGGGCCTGGCGCAGCGGACTTCTTCGCGCACAGAACAACGACGAGGGCGGAAAAATCAAGGGATACCGCGTAACCGCCATTGATGGTCAGCCGATTGCACCAAAACAATCGGTTGAAGTTACAGATGGAGTGGTCAATATGACGGCAAAGGGCAGTCTGTCTTTTGTTCCCTATCAGGGCTGGCAAATGGAGCCTATCTGGCTTCCGGCACCCGAGGCGGTTGTCCGCAGGTTGATCGAGATTTCCCGCGATGGCTATCAAAATGTCACCTTGCTGGAAAACGTTGGCTGGTCGTTATTTCGTGTAATCATGGGGTTTGTGCTGGGCAGTCTGGTTGGTATTCCATTGGGTTATGCCATGGGGTTAAATAACTGGTTCCGAGGCTGGTTTGATCCAATTGTCGAATTTATGCGGCCAATACCCCCATTGGCGCTTATTCCTTTGATTATCATCTGGTTCGGAATCTGGGAAAAAGGCAAAATCAGCCTGTTGTTCCTCGCCGCGTTGTGGATCATGACCATTTCCGCGCGCGCCGGCGTGTCGGGGGTCAATATTACCAAAGTCCATGCAGCTTACTCGCTTGGCGCGTCCAAGTTTCAATTGCTGACCCGGGTCATCATCCCCAACTCATTGCCGGAAATTTTCACTGGTGCAAGGGTAGCGATGGGTGTTTGTTGGGGGACAGTTGTTGCCGCCGAACTGGTGGCGGCTGAAAAAGGTGCCGGTAAAATGATCATTGCAGCATCGAAGTTTCAGCAAACCGATATTGTTATCATGGGCATAATTTTGATCGGTATCATTGGTTACGGGATAGATATATTGATGCGCAAGGCCGAGGATGTTCTCGTCCCCTGGAAGGGTAAAAGTTAGGCGGTTATTGGTGTAATTTTCAACCCGATCCACACCGCTTGTCTCCATATATGTGAACGTCTCATAACCGCTTCATTTTCCCAGTTATCTGGGTTTTCTCAAATAACAGGGAATTATCAACCACAGACCAGTTCACTCAAATATCCATGCACAGCCAGCGGTCGCATGGGTATCAAGTCATGTTCCTGTCAGTTGTTGAAGAAATCGCCTGTGCCTGCTATGGCCAGTTGAACTCGTTAAGGTGGTAATCAACAATGGTACTCGACAATTCGTCCAACAACAGCGCAGGCGAAACAGAATCCGCAGGCATCGGCTATTTCGAAAAGTGGCTCTCCGTATGGGTAGCGCTTTGCATCGTGTTTGGCATATTTCTCGGTCAGGCATTTCCCGGTCTTTTTGCCATGCTCGCCGGGCTTGAATATGCCCGGGTCAATCTGGTGGTGGCGATCCTGATCTGGGCAATGGTCTACCCGATGATGATATCGGTGGATTTTGGCAGTATTTCGCGGGTTGCAGAACAGCCAAAGGGCCTGCTGATCACGCTCGTTGTCAACTGGTTGATCAAGCCGTTTACCATGGCGGCACTGGGCGTGTTGTTTTTCAAATATCTGTTTACCGGAATGATATCGGGGCCTGATGCGGACTCCTATATTGCCGGGCTTATTTTGCTCGGGGCCGCGCCCTGCACGGCGATGGTATTTGTCTGGTCGCAACTGACCCGCGGTGATGCCAATTACACCCTGGTGCAGGTCAGCGTCAACGACATCATCATGATCTTTGCCTATGCGCCGGTTGTCGCTTTTTTGTTGGGCGTGACCGATATTCCCGTCCCGTGGGATACTCTGGTTCTGGCCGTTGTGCTTTATGTTCTGGTTCCGCTGCTTGCCGGCATGGCAACCCGCCACCTGATCATGGGCAAAGAGAAAGATACTGCTGCGGTAACCCGTTTTACTGACCGGTTGAAGCCGTTTTCGGTAATCGGATTGCTGGCCACAGTTGTGTTGTTGTTTGGCTTTCAAGGCAACGTCATTCTGGCGCAACCGGTTTTGATCGTGTTGATTGCAATTCCGCTGCTGATTCAGTCTTACGGCATATTTATCATTGCCTATGCGGCTGCATGGGTGATGAGGGTGCCGTTCAAAATCGCCGCCCCGTGTGCGATGATCGGTACTTCCAATTTTTTTGAACTTGCCGTGGCAGTGGCGATCAGCCTGTTCGGGCTTAATTCCGGTGCAGCCCTTGCAACCGTCGTGGGTGTGCTGGTCGAAGTGCCGGTCATGTTATCGCTGGTGGCCTTCGCCAACCGCACACGCAGCTCGTTTCCGTAATTCACAAGGCAAATATCCATGACAATTGTTGTTCACCACAATCCTGATTGCGAAACCTCGCGTAACGTCCTCGATATAGTTCGCGCAGCTGGCGAAGAGCCGGTTGTGATTGAATATCTGAATACCGGCTGGACAAGGCCGCAACTGCTCGCCCTGTTTGCGGCCGCTGCCCTGACACCGCGGTCCGCTTTACGGACAAGCAAATCGCCCGCTGAAGAGCTGGGGCTTCTTGATCCGCAGGTGAGCGACGAAACCATCCTGCAGGCGATGCTGGAACACCCCATATTGGTCAACCGGCCAATTGTCTGCTCGGCCAAGGGAGTAAAATTGTGCCGGCCGTCAAAAACGGTTGCCGACCTGCTTTAGACTGTTTCCCGTTTATACGGAAACAGTCTGGCCGCAATGGCGCCCCGGCGCTTGTGCGCTGCCCCCGGGGAGGCCATTCGTGCTACGCACCTGCCTTCCCCCGAGTTAAGCTCGGAAAGCCATTATCCAAACCAAACCTGTTCGCTGGCAATTGTTGCCCTGATCTGATCTTTGTTCATCAGGCAAAAGGCGGTGGACAGACCGTCGGCAGTGGCGGCGGATGGTGCCATCACGCTGACGCTTTTGCCGGTTCCGCCAGGTTGGCCGGTGCGCGGATCGATGATGTGACCAATCGATCCGGCCGGATCAAAAACCGTTCCCAGGGGGGCCGAAGTGGCGATTGCCGCATTGCTGAGACCAATGGTTGTGCTGTTATCCCCCTTCAGTTTCACCGGCCAGGGTTGCCCGTTGGGTGCGGTACCGATGCCGGCTATTTCGCCGGTATTGACCAGCACATTCGACACACCGTTGTTGCGCAACAATTGGCTTACCCGGTCAGCGATATACCCTTGCGCGACGCCATTCAGGGTCAAAGCCATTCCTGCTTGGCCGAACCCGATCAGATTGGCGGAAAACGATACATTGTCAAAGCCGGTCAATGCTCTGGCCTCGTCAACTTCGTTCCGGTCAGGCATTTTTCCTGCGGACAATCTTTCAGCATATAGCGACCAGAGTGGCTGAATGGTCGGGTCAAATGCGCCTTTGGTCCGTGAATTGATTGTGCTGCATATCGACAACAGCTCGACCAGCTCAAACGCCGGTTCGCGCAACATGCCGTCCCTGTTCAAGTTTGATAATTGACTGCCCGGGCGGTAAAGGCTGAATATATTTTCCAGCCGTTCGATCTCTTTTACCGCATCGGCAATCAGCTCCCTGGCATTGGGGTGGTCAAGAATAATCTGCGCATTTGCACCAAGTGCCACACCGCGCCACTGGCGTGTTTGCGCACGGGCAAATTTCATTGACAGGGGCAATGATGCGGCACCAGCCAGGATGCATATCAAGCGTCTGCGGGTAATCATGGTTCTACTTTCCGAAAAACGTTCCAGGCAAGAAAGAGCGCCACAACCGGCCAGAGCAGCAGCGATGTCAGCTGCCCGGCAAAGCCCGAGACCGGGCCACTGGCCCGCAGGCCGGTTGCCAGTTCGGCGATGGCGATTTCAGGCATATTCAACAAACGAAAGGCATCGGTCGGATTGGCGATCAGCAACCAGGGAAACACGGATGTGGTAAAGGTGCCGCCATTGTCAGCAACCAGTGCGCCCAACAGGCCCAGATCATAAAGCACAACGCTCACCAGCCAGAAAGCGATGGCAACACCGGATGAAACACCCGGTTGGCGCACCAGCGATGACAGCAGATAACCCAGGCCTAGAAACGTCGCCCCAAGCGCCAGCGATGTGGCAAACAGGCGAACTAGCGGGATAAAGGATATATCGGCAATACCATATTTCCAGACGACCAGCAGGGCAGCCAGCCCGAGCCCCACCGCCACAGCAAAACCAAGCACAATAATATGGGCCAAAAACTTGCCAAACAGGATTTCCGCCCGCGACAACGGGTAGGTCAGACCCAGCGCCAGAGTGCCGCGCTCAATTTCGCCTGATATGGCATCAAAAGACAACAAAAGGGCGACAAGCGGGATCAGATAAACCGACAGGGTGGTGATTGAAGTGACTGCCACAAGCAGTGGATCGACCGCAAGTGAACCGGTGGTGGCGCCACCGGCAAGGGTTAATACCACCGAAAACAGAGCCATCAGCAATACCGAGGTTGCCACCCACATATTACGTCGGGCAATTAACAGTTCCAGCCGGGTTATGCTTAAAACGGACATTATTTGGCCTCCAGGGAATTTTTGCTGTAGTGACGGTATAATTCTTCAAGACTGGCCGGCACCACGTCGACATCCTTGATGATGTCGCCAAGGTCGGTAATTTGCGCCAGCAGGCTGACCTTTTCGTCTTGCTGGCAGGTCAGTTCGAGCGCACTGCCATTGATCCTGCGACCGCCAAATCTTGTGGCCAGTTGAGCAATGGTTTCAGCAGTGGCGGTCACATTCACCCGGATCGGCAAGCTTGCCGTGCGGCGCAATGCGGCCAGATCCTGATTGGCAACCAGCCGCCCTTGCGACAGGATCGCGATGCGGTCGGTACTGGTTTCAAGTTCTGTAAGTGCATGAGATGATAGCAAAACAGCAGAACCTGACGCCGCAAGCTCCTTGACGATCTGATAAAATTCATGCCGGGAAATCGGGTCCAGACCGCTGGTCGGCTCATCAAGGATTACCAGTTTTGGCTGGCCAATTAACGCCTGGGCCAGTCCGATGCGCTGGCGCATGCCCTTGGAATAGGTGCGAATGCGCCGGTCGGCAGCTGAAGCAAGCCCCACGCGCTCAAGAAATTCATCGGCGTTTTTGGTTGCCACTGATTTAAGTCCGGCC
>JALTNS010000152.1 GCA_027000565.1 Rhizobiaceae bacterium
ACACCACAGCGGTAAAAAATCCGGACTTTATCGCCGAGGCCGCCGATAAATTTGGCAATCAATGCATTGTAGTTGCAATTGATGCCAAAAAAACCTCCAAAGAAGGAGAGCCTGATCGGTGGGAAATTTTTACCCATGGCGGCCGTACCGAAACCGGCATTGATGCGGTTGAATTTGCTCGGCTGGTGGAAAAAAAGGGAGCCGGTGAAATCCTGCTGACCTCCATGGACCGCGATGGCACCAAGGCTGGTTACAATATACCGTTGACCCGGGCGATCAGCGATGCTGTTCATGTACCGGTCATCGCATCCGGTGGGGTGGGCACCCTTGACCATCTGGTTGAAGGGGTGGTTGACGGGCATGCCAGTGCAGTGCTTGCCGCATCAATATTTCATTTTGGCACATTCAGTATTCGCCAAGCCAAACAACATATGCAACGGGCAGGTATTGCCGTTCGCCTGGACCAGGAATAACCATATGGCTGAGTTTACGCTTTCCGATCTTGAAAAAATTATCGCCGCAAGAGCCGACGAAAGCCCCGATGTTTCCTACACCGCCACGCTTTGTCAAAAAGGCGTCAACAAAGCTTGCGAAAAACTTGGAGAAGAGGCTGTTGAAACGATAATTGCCGCAATTGCCGAAAGTCCCGAAAAACTGACCGCTGAAGCGGCTGATTTGTTATACCATCTGCTGGTTGTTTTAAGGCTTGGCGATGTTAAGCTCGATGATGTGATGGCGGAGCTTCAGCGAAGGACCGCCCGAACGGGCTTGGAGGAAAAAGCTGACCGGGGCTGATGCGTGAATTATGAACAAGATGGATAATCCAGCAAAAGGATATAATGCCCTGGCCGAATTTGGTGATGACAGTTTGTCGCCTTACCGGGTTTATACCGCCAAAGAGTGGTGTGAGTTTCGTGCCGACACCCCGCTTACCTTGTCTGAGGACGAACTGAAGCGATTGCGTTCGATGAACGACCCGATCTCGCTGGATGAAGTTCGGGTGATTTATCTGTCACTTTCCAGGCTTTTGTCCTCCCATGTGGAAGCGGCACAACAACTGTTTCACCTGCGCCGCCGTTTCCTCAATATCAAAAGCGAAAAAACCCCCTTTATTATTGGTATTGCCGGTTCTGTTGCTGTGGGAAAGTCGACCACCGCGCGGATATTGAAAGAATTGATGTCACGCTGGCCTAACAGCCCCAAAGTCGATTTGATCACCACCGATGGTTTCCTGTATCCAAATGCCGAACTTGAGGCGCAGGGTTTGATGGAACGCAAGGGTTTTCCCGAGAGTTTCGATCGCCGCGCTGTCTTGCAATTTTTGTCAGATATTAAAGCCGGTAAACGGCCGATCAAGGCTCCGGTATATTCTCATTTCAGCTATGATGTCATACCGGATGAATTTGCGATTGTTGATTTGCCCGATATTCTGATTTTTGAAGGATTGAATGTCTTGCAGGTCAATGATTTACCAAAAGACGGCAATTCGGTGCCATTTGTGTCTGACTTTTTTGATTTTTCAATTTATATTGATGCGGATGAAGAGCTGATCCGTCACTGGTATGTGGAGCGCTTTATGCGATTGCGCGAAACCGCCTTTACGGATCCGGGTTCCTATTTTCACAGATTCTCCAAAATTTCCACAAGCGAAGCACTGGAAACCGCAACCGGGTTGTGGGAGCGCATTAACCTGCTCAATTTGCATGAGAACATTCTGCCGACCCGACCCCGTGCAGATCTGATTTTGCGCAAGGGTGCCGATCATCTGGTCGATCAGGTAACACTGAGAAAACTGTAATTTTTAATATTCTTCGCCGAATCGGTCTTCGACCAGTGCCTGCAGGGCATCAAGTGCTTCTTTGGCCTGATTGCCGCTGGCGAAAATATCAATTTTGCAGCCTGGAGATGCCGCAAGCATCATCAATCCCATAATAGACGTGCCGCAAACCCAAGTGCCATCCTTTGCGACACGAATGTTGGCATCAAATTTCTCGGCGGTTTTGACAAACTTTGCCGATGCACGCGCGTGAAGGCCGCGCTTGTTGATAATGCACAGCTGACGGTTCAGCTCGATTTGCCCATTGGTATCCATCACTGGCCTGACAATACCTGGCTTGCCACATTGATATATTTACGGCCTGATTCCTGTGCTTCGCGCAAAGCCAGATCCATATCATCGTCGCTGCGAACACTGGCAAGTTTGATCAGCATAGGCAAATTAACACCGGCAACAACCTCAACAGACCCGGTTTCCATAACCGAAATCGCCAGATTCGACGGAGTGCCGCCAAACATATCGGTGAGCAAGATTACACCGTTTCCGCTGTTCACCTCTGAAACGGCCTTCAGAATATCCAGCCGTCGCTTTTCCATGTCATCATCCGGCCCAATGGAAATTGTATCCATCTGGGTTTGCTGACCAACCACATGTTCCAGAGCCAGTCGAAATTCATGGGCCAGTCCACCGTGGGTAACCAATACCAGTCCAATCATAAGCGCAACTTCCCCTAAAGATCGCATGTCTATCGACTTATCTTGGCAGGCCACACGGCCAGCGCAAGTTTTTTCGATAATCATGACAATTTTTGCCGGTTCAAATCCTCAAGCGCGGCCAAAATAATAGGCAATGACTGATCGATTGCTCGTGATGGCACATGGATCAGGGGTAATCTGATCCCTGACAAGGTGATTGATTGATCATCTGGCATCCGGGCGATGATTTCAGCTGATACAAGCTCAACAACCAGATGAACAATTGTCGATGGAAGGTTCGGCACATCGGCGATACCGTAACCGCGTATTTCGGATCGCCCGGCAATTGCTGCAGGGCAACGGGCGATCAACTGGCAGTTTTTGTCCGAAAGCAAGGTTTGATCATCAGCGACCAGTGCTGAAAATGTTCCGTTCGCGCGGGCCTGTTCAATCAGTTTCAAAGCTAGAGATGATTTGCCGGAACCGGAAACACCCCGAATCAAAACTCCGTTTGTGGCAATCACGATACAACCGGCATGCAGGTTGTTTTTTTCGCTTTTTAATGTTGCAGCCATTAGAATTTAATCATCCGCCGGCAATGTTACGGTGAAAATTGCACCGGCCACTCGACCGTCTCGCTCCACATTTTTTGCAGTGATTGATCCGCCATGGGCCTCGACAATCTGTTTGGAGATTGAAAGCCCGAGACCGGAATTCTGGCCAAATTCCTCCCGGTTTGGGCGATCGGTATAAAATCGCTCAAATATTTTGTTGAAATTTTCTGATTGAATACCCGGTCCGTTATCTTCCACGCTCAAAATAATTTTTCGGCCATCCCGCCTTAGAGAAACCTTGATCAGCCCACCCGGGTCGGAGACAAAAGAACAGGCATTGTCCAGCAGATTGTTGATCACCTGACCCAATCTGCTTTCGATACCGGAAACGGTATATTTTTTGTCGCTGCCATTGGTTGTCAGTGGATTATTGCCGCTAAATGGCGGAATTGTCAGCCCGTGGGTGGGCCTTGCCTGAGCGGGATAATCAAACTCAATGCGAATTCCGGCCGGTTTTTTGTTACCACTGGTGCGCAGCCCTTCGATTTTTCTCAGCATAATAGCGAGATCAACTTCCTCGGTGTCTTCACGCACCAGTTCTGCATCAAGTCTGGAAGCATTGGAGATATCAGTGATCAACCGGTCAAGGCGAATAACATCGTGCTGGATCACATCCATCAGTTTTTTCCGCTGGTCGTCGGATTTTACCAGTGGCAAGGTCTCCACAGCGCTACGCAGTGAGGTTAGCGGATTTTTCAGCTCGTGACTGACATCGGCGGCAAAACTTTCAATTGCTTCAATGCGTGAATACATTGATGAGGTCATATCCCGCAAAGCCACGGACAGGTGACCGATTTCATCATAACGATCAGAGAAATCAGGAATCTCCTGACGTGTCTTGCCTTTTATCCGCACCCGTTCAGCGGCCGCCGACAATCGCCGCAGGGGCCGGGCAATGGTGCCCGCAAGCAGGATCGACAAAAGTATGGTTACAACGGCGGCAACAGCGGTGACACGCACAATCGCCAGCCGTTCAGCCCGGACAATCTTGTCGATGTCATCTCCCTTGGTTGACAATAGTAAAACACCAAGAACAGCGCGAAATCTTTGCACCGGGACGGCAACAGAAACCACCAGCCGACCTGTGTCATCAACCCGTACCACACTGGCCGGGGCGCCGGTGAGCGCGGTTACTACTTCAGGATATGCAGTGCCGTTGCCACCGGGGATCTCTTCGTAAACCGGTAAATCGGTGCGCAGCAGCCAGCCGTTGATCACATCATCAACCCGGTCAAAAAAACTTTTATCCCCCGGTTTGGTCGGCGGCAGGTCGTATCGCAATACCTGCCCGCGGGAATATAGGTGACGGGAATCAAGGATAATCAATCCATCACGGTCGTAAATTCTTGCCCGGGTCCGGGTTGGCGAAATCAGCTGGCGCAGCACTGGCGCAACCTGTTCAGGGTCAATCGGAAAATCGAGATTATCGAGATTGTCATTGCTTGGCAGCAGACTTTCTCCGGCCTGCAATTCAATCAGTTTGTCGGGATCAATGGTAATGGTATCCGTATCCACGGTCGCTGATGCAGCAATGGCACTGGAAATGATCTGTCCCTGAATAAGCAGGCTTTCAACCCTTGCATCAGTCAAACCGGCGCGAAACTGGTTTAGGTACAAAATGCCGGAAAGCAGAATTATCAGCGCCGCAATATTGAGGAAAATGATCCGCCTGGTAATGCTGGTCAGCACATGCAGGCGAAAAAAACGCGTAATCTTTCGAGCGATCCGGTTTGGCAATCGCGGTCGCGCAGGCGCATCACTTTCGGTTGAAGCGGGACGCTTGTTTTCAATCGGGATATTGTGATCTGCCTCAACAGCCATATGGATTCAGGCACCTGGACGATGAACTTCAGCGGTATAATAAGCAAATTTCAGAAAAATATGCTAAATTTTATGTCAGATACCCGATTGGCACCTTTAATATAGCCTGTTTGCTCAGAAGGTTTGTCCGAACTTTTATGAATCTTCCTTGAATCGATATCCGACTCCATAGAGCGTATCGATCATGTCGAAGCTTGAATCCACCGCCTTGAATTTTTTTCGAAGGCGCTTGATGTGGCTGTCGATGGTTCGATCGTCCACATAAACCTGATCATCATAAGCGGCATCCATGAGTGAATCGCGGCTTTTAACCACGCCTGGCCTTTGCGCGAGGGAATAAAGGATCAAAAACTCGGTTACGGTCAAGGTTACCGGTTTGCCGTTCCATGCGCAGGTGTGACGCTCCTGGTCCATGCTCAACAGACCACGTTCAAGGCTTTTCGACGGGTCGCTTTTTATTTTAAGCCCATTGTCGCCACGCTGTGAAACCCGGCGAATAACCGCCCTTACGCGCTCAATCAGCAGTCGTTGCGAGAAGGGTTTTTTGATAAAATCGTCAGCACCCATTTTCAGGCCAAACAATTCGTCGATCTCTTCGTCCTTGGATGTGAGAAATATGACCGGCAGGTCAGATTTTTGCCGCAGTCGACGCAAAAGCTCCATACCATCCATGCGCGGCATCTTGATGTCAAAAATTGCAAGATCGGGCAATCGGGTGGTCAACCCGTCCAGCGCAGATGCGCCATCGGTATAAGTGTCAACCTTGTAGCCTTCCGATTCAAGAGCCATTGACACCGATGTCAAAATGTTTCGATCATCATCAACAAGAGCGATGGTCGTCATGGTTTGTACTCCAGAAAGTGGGCCTGTTTGCAACTTGGTCTGTCAACTTATATGTCACACAATTCTCATTGGCGACAGAATTGCGCGTAAAATGTGGCACAACCGTTATTGGGCCATTTGGTGACTACGACCATTCATGTCAACGCTGATACGTGAAAATGCGAATTGGTATCGAGGAATATTATGTCAGCCACAGATCCAACACCCGACAATGAAACAGTAGCCCGGTCGTTATGGCACAACATGCGGATTGCGGCTTTGGCAACGCTTGATGGTGACGGCACGCCGCATGTCTCAATGGTGACACCATTATCGCTTGATGATGGATCAGCTCTTTTGCTGCTTTCAGAACTTGCGCGGCATACAACCAATATAAAACAGGATGCTCGATGTTCTTTGCTGGTTACGGAAGCGACAATAAAGGACATCAATCCAGACAATGCCCCTCAGGATCCCCTGGCGTTGGAGCGGATAACGGTTCATGGCACAATCGGAAGGTTACAGGACAAAAAAATCAAGGCCTTTAAAAACATTTATCTGAAAACACATCCAGCAGCGGCAGATTATATTGATTTCAGGGATTTTGCGCTTTATCTGTTTCAGCCATCACGCATTTTTCTGGTTGGCGGCTTTG
>JALTNS010000153.1 GCA_027000565.1 Rhizobiaceae bacterium
TACCAGCTACCGGTCAATGAACGATTTCATTACTGCCATTGGGCTTGTATTGGTGATTGAGGGGCTGCTCTATGCGGCAGCCCCTGCATTCATCAAAAAACGTGCCATTGATGTCACGCAGATGCCAGACGGCACCTTGCGCACAATGGGGGTGATTGTTTTGATGCTGGGTGTTGGCTTGGTATGGTTGATACGAGGCTGACGGTGGCTGGTTCCCAACCAACATCGCTTTTTCAAAAGATCGTTACATTGAAGCCAAATTTCTGTATAAAACTCTATGAATGCCGTATTTGGTGTTATCCAAACACGCGACGGGCAGACACCTTGCGTGAGCGCATATGTTGCTGAAACTATTTTTAAAGGGAAAATCTTGATGTATTCAAGGCTGGCAGTTTTGACCATTAGTCGATGGAAATCGGTTATATCTACTACTATTTTGGCAACGGCAATGGCAGTTGCGCCGATCGGGTTCAATGGAAACATGCAGGTTGCTGCGGTCAGTCAGACCCGGGCAGCAGGGCCGCAATCAGTTGCCGACCTCGCGGAACCATTACTGGATGCGGTGGTCAATATTTCAACATCCCAAACTGTCAAGGGAGGCCAAAGCAGATCACCAAGACCAAGGCTGGGTGTGCCGGATGGTTCTCCGTTTCAAGAGTTTTTTGACGAATTTTTCAACCGTCAGCAGAACAAGGATGGAAAAAAGCCACAATCCCGTCCGCGTCCGCGCAAGGTTCAGTCACTGGGCTCGGGTTTTGTTATTGATCCCTCAGGGATCGTGATCACAAACAACCATGTGATTGCAGATGCCGATGAAATCATCATCAATTTCACCGATGGTACAAAATTGAAGGCTGAAGTTGTTGGGACGGACAAAAAAACTGATCTTGCCGTATTGAAAGTCAAGCCGAAGAAACCGCTTGTGTCAGTGAAATTTGGCGATTCGCGCAAGGCCCGCATTGGTGACTGGGTTATGGCCATCGGCAATCCGTTTGGCCTTGGTGGTACGGTTACCCTGGGCATTGTATCGGCGGTTAATCGCGATATTCGCTCTGGCCCTTATGATAATTTCATTCAAACCGATGCCTCGATCAACAAGGGCAATTCCGGCGGACCGCTGTTTAATAT
The DNA here is from genome assembly GCA_027000565.1 of Rhizobiaceae bacterium. Lineage (GTDB taxonomy): Bacteria > Pseudomonadota > Alphaproteobacteria > Rhizobiales > Rhizobiaceae > SZUA-100. The sequence continues at coordinate 1,129 of JALTNS010000153.1, forward strand.
GGATGGCGAAGTTATTGGCATCAATACAGCCATCATTTCGCCCACCGGTGGCTCCATTGGTATCGGGTTTTCAACACCGTCCTATCTGGCGACCAATGTCATATCGCAATTGCGCGAATTTGGCGAAACCCGTCGTGGGTGGCTCGGTGTTCGCATTCAGCCGGTAACCGAAGATATCGGTGAGAGTCTTGGCATGAAGGTGGCCAAGGGCGCGCTGATTGCCGGTGTTACCCGTGGTGGACCTGCAGAAAAATCCGGTGTTTTGCCGGGTGATGTGATTCTCAAATTTGACCAGCGTGATATTCCAAAAATGCGCGATTTGCCTCGTATCGTTGCTGATAGCCCGGTTGGCAAGGCTGTCGACGTTGTTGTGTTGCGTAAAGGCAAGGAAAAAACCATCAAGGTAACGCTGGGCCGTCTTGAGGATCTTGATAAAGCGACCAAGGTTTCTGCAAAGGTGGATGCCGAGACCAAGAAACCGGCAAGTTCGGCTTTAACCGTGCTTGGTATTACCCTTGGCAAACTTGACGAAGATACGCGCAAGAAGTTCGAAGTCGGCAAGGATGTTGCCGGAGTGGTTGTGACCAGTGTTGATGAAAACTCGCAAGCTGCTGAAAAAGGATTGAAGGTTGGTGATGTCATTGCGGAAGTTGGTCAGGAATCAGTCCAAAAACCGGATGACGTCAAAAATCGTATAGATGCACTGAAAAAAGAGGGCCGCAAGAATGCCCTGTTGCTGATTGCGTCAAAAAACGGTGATTTGCGATTTGCGGTTGTGCGAATTGAGTAAAAATCTACTTCCTGGCAGCGGTGTTGAATTCATCGCTGCTGATTGAGTAAAATACATGACGCTTTAGGTGCGCATATTCATCACCAACGGCTGGATGATCAAAATCAAATTCGGGGTAGGGGCGCATGCCAAGGCGCTCCATGACCGCGGTTGAACCGGTGTTTTCCGGCACTGCAAATGATACAATGTGATCCAGACCGAGTTCGGTGAAGCCGAAATTCAACCAGCCGCGAGCAGCCTCTGTCGCATATCCATTACCCCAGTGTTCGGGAAGCAGCCGCCAGCCGATTTCCATGGCAGGTGCGCACGCAACATCGTCAGTGAAATGATTTAATCCGGCAAAGCCGATTACCCTGCCGCTTGCTTTCAATTCCATCGCTGCCCAGCCGTATTTGTTAGCCAGATTTCGTTTTCTCATTGCCTCCATAAACAAGCTGGATTCGATGCGGTTGCGGCGAAAAGGGAAATATTTCATCACCTGTTCGTCGCTGTTAAGCCGATGCATTGCCGAGCGGTCGCCGTCCTGCCAGTTTCGCAATACCAACCTTTCTGTTTCGATCGGCCTCATGCGACAAACTCAGATTTGCGGTATCCCTGAATATACAGCAGCGCGGTTAAATCACCGTGGTCAATGCGCATGTCGGCGGCCTTGGCAACAGATGGTTTGGCGTGCAATGCGACCCCGGTTCCGGCAGCTTTGAGCATCCCAAGGTCATTGGCGCCATCCCCCACTGCAATAAAATCGGTTTCAGATAGTCCCTGTTCGCTGGCAATCATTTGCAATGTCGAGACTTTTGCTTCGCGCCCGAGGATGGGGTTTTTAACCAGCCCGGTAAGTTTTCCGTCTTTTTCATCGAGTATATTGGCGTGATGTTCGTTGAATCCCAGCAGCTTGCAGACAGTTCGGGTGAAATGGGTGAAACCACCTGAAACCAGGCTTGTGTAGGCACCGGCTGTCCGCATGGTGGTAACGAGCTCTTTGCCGCCGGGTGTGAGCGAAATTCGATTTCTAATCACCCTTTCGACCACATCAAGCGACATGCCTTTTAACAGGGCAACACGCTCAATCAGTGCTGGTTCAAACGGAATTTCACCGTTCATGGCGCGGGCGGTGATGGCGGAAATTTCGGCTTTAATACCAATTTCCGCGGCAAGTTCGTCAATGCATTCCTGCTCAATCATGGTTGAATCCATGTCGGCAATCAGTGCCTTACACCGCCTTTGATCCTGATTTTGTACAACCACATCAATAGGGAAAGGCGCAATGACGGTGCGAATTGTTGCCTCAACGGTTTCGAAATCAACTTTTTCCGGTACAACGATATCGCAGGCAATGCCATCTGCCAGCCAATATATGGAATCGCTGCCGATTGCGCTGGCTGCAGTCTTGGCAATTTGGTTGCTCAGCGCCGGATTGTTCGGGTTGGCAATAAGAGTTGTTATGTGAGGCATGGAGGATATATCGCTTGGATAAAAGATCAGATGCCATTTTGATAGCCGGGCCAACGGCCAGCGGCAAGTCCAACCTCGCGCTTGAATTGGCTGAACGCCACAACGGAATCATAATAAACAGCGATTCAATGCAGGTTTACCCGATTTTGCGAATATTGACTGCAAGACCCGACAGCGATGATTTATCACGAATTCCCCATTATCTTTATGGCCATGTCAGTCTGGAACATTCTTATTCGGTGGCCCGCTGGATCGATGATGTTGGCGAAATCCTGGCTACCGTGAAACTACAGGGCAAAGTTCCGGTTTTTGTCGGTGGCACCGGGTTGTATTTCAAAGCACTGCTGGAAGGGTTGGCGACCATCCCGGAAGTCGCACCTGAAATTCGCGAATATTGGCGTGAACAATCTCGACAGACCGATACTTCCAGTCTTCATTCAGAATTGCTGCAGCGTGACCCAAAAGCTGCCGCAACCCTTAAGCCCAATGATACACAACGAATTGTGCGGGCGTTGGAAGTGTTTGATGCAACGGGAGTTTCAATAATAGACCACCAGCAATACCGCCAAGGTTCACCATTACTCGGTGGAAATAATATAAAAAAATACTTGTTACTACCTGACAGACCGGATTTGCATCAACGTATTGAAAACCGCTTCGACAGGATGGTGGAACAGGGGGCTATTGAGGAGGTAAAAGCGCTGTTGATGGCGCAAGTTCCAGAGCAACACCCGGTTTTGAAAGCAATAGGTGTGCCGCAGTTCAAACAATACCTCAAACAGGAAATATCATTGGATGAAGCGTGCAATCGCTGCAAGATTGCGACCAGACAATATGCCAAACGCCAATCGACCTGGTTTCGAAACCAGTTGTCTGACGACTGGGTTAAATATCGTTAAAATTGAAAATAGTGTTTTCACAGGTTGTTTAAACTTTAGTATTAGGCTGGAGGATATATTCAAGGGGCATTTCAGAATATTGGTTTTGCGTTACGTGGGGGACGAATTGCGTATCAAACTTCAAAATTTGCCTGAGATCGCCTACGGAGTATATACGGCCGCAGTGACATTATCGCTGGGCTCCGCTCTCTATATTTACCACCGGCTCAGCCTTTCAGTTGACGAAATTGTATCGACAAAGACCGGACCTGTATCGGATGCTCTGTCGACCACTTTTTATCAATTGACCTGGTCGGCATTTTTTATTGCAGCAACCATGGTTGGTGGTCTGGTGGTGGTAATGCCGATTATCAAATATCAGTCGGAGGCGACAAAAAAACAGGAAAAGCGGGCCGACCTGCTGGCTGTCGAAGCCGCCACGGATTCGCTTACTTCGCTATACAACCGCCGATTTTTTCAGGAAGTGTTGAACGAATATATCAGGGAATTCAGACGGATAGACAAACCTCTTGGCTTATTGATTCTGGATCTCGATCACTTCAAGAAAATCAACGATAACCACGGCCATGATGTTGGCGATGTGGTTTTGAAAGAAGTTGCAAAGGTGTTGAAAGGGCTTGTCAGGGAACACGATGTGGTTGCCAGAATTGGCGGCGAGGAATTTGCGGTCATTGCGCCCTTTGCCAGCGAAAACCAGATTGCTCCTTTTGCCGAGCGATTCTGCAAATCGATTGGGGAATTGAAAATTGAATTCAACAATGTGGTTATCCGGCCTACAGTGAGCATTGGTGTGGCGATCACTGGAGACGGTGTTGAAGATGAACGCGCCCTGTTCAAACTGGCTGATCAACGGCTTTATCATGCTAAAAACAGCGGTCGAAATCAGGTTTGTGCCTGATTTCAGAATAGTGACGAATATCCTTCCTATTGAAAATCAGCTGAACTGTTGACGGAAATAAATTCGCAAGCTAATCTTTGCTGGTTATTGGAAAGATGTGTGATGAAATTCGGTATTCTTGTAGTGGTGAGATGCGCGCTGGCGTGAAGGTGTAATCCTTCGCGAGTGATGGCGCGCATTCAGGCTCCCCCGGGGGCCTTTTTTAATGCCTAAATTTCTCAAGATTGAATTCAGTAACAACTCTGGAATAACAATGGTAATCGAACGAATTAGAAATCAAGGGACGGAACTCCAAAATGGCAAGTGCAGAGGAAATGACCGGCGCGGAAATGGTATTAAAAGCGTTGGTCGACAATGGTGTGTCTGATATTTTTGGCTATCCGGGAGGCGCTGTGCTGCCAATCTATGATGAGCTGCATCAACAGGAAGATATTCGCCATGTGCTCGTTCGCCATGAACAGGGTGCAGGCCATGCTGCCGAAGGTTATGCCCGCTCCACCGGCAAGGTCGGTGTTGTGCTGGTGACTTCCGGCCCCGGCGCAACCAATGTGGTGACTGCATTGCAGGATGCGTTGATGGATTCAATCCCCATGGTTTGCATTACCGGGCAGGTGCCAACCACGTTGATTGGTTCCGATGCTTTTCAGGAGTGCGACACGGTCGGAATTACCCGCCCTTGCACCAAACACAATTGGTTGGTCAATGATGTCAATGAATTGGCGGGAATTTTGCATGATGCATTTTATGTGGCCAAATCCGGTCGACCGGGGCCGGTGGTTGTTGATATTCCCAAGGATGTACAGTTTGCCACTGGTATTTATCGCGGGCCAACCACAGCTGAACACAAGACTTATAATCCTAAAGTCACGGGCGACGCTGACAAAATTCTCGAAGCGGTCAAATTGCTGGCGTCTGCCAAAAAGCCGATTATCTATTCCGGCGGCGGGGTGATTAATTCCGGCCCTCTGGCCAGTCAATTGTTGCGTCAATTGGTGGAGCTTACCGGCTATCCGGTTACTTCGACCCTAATGGGTCTTGGTGCCTATCCGGCCAGTGGCGAAAACTGGCTCGGCATGCTGGGTATGCACGGCACATATGAAGCCAATCTCGCCATGCATGATTGCGATGTCATGTTATGTGTCGGTGCCCGGTTTGACGACCGTATTACCGGCAGGCTGGATGCTTTTTAAAAAAAAAAAAAAAAAATC
>JALTNS010000154.1 GCA_027000565.1 Rhizobiaceae bacterium
CAACAGTGTCCGCTGCCAGAATAAAACCGTGGTCGAATTCCTCAACCCGTTTGAGTTTTTCAACGGCAAGTTCGGCTTTTTCACGTGCCAGCCGCTTTGCCAGCGAACGTGGTGCCTCTGCTTTTTGCGGTGTTTCATCGGCATCAACCGGCATCAACAAGTCAGGCTCAACTCCAACCTGACCCAAAAGGGCCAGCCTGCGCGGAGAACCTGAAGCAAGCACGAGTTGTGGCCTGGTGCCCATAATTATTGCCCTGTTGAGTGGAGTTTCAAGTCAGCTATTTAAACCGGTAGGTGATGCGCCCCTTGGTCAAATCATAGGGGGTCATCTCAACCAGCACCTTATCACCTGCCAGAACGCGTATCCGGTTTTTACGCATACGTCCTGCAGTATGAGCAATAATCTCATGATCATTTTCCAGTTTAACCCGGAATGTTGCATTGGGAAGCAACTCGCTTACAACTCCTGGAAATTCCAGAACCTCTTCTTTAGCCATGCGGAATCAATACCCTTTCATTCGGTTTCTGGTGAAGCCGGCTTGATTATTCTTGTGAAAAACCCTGAAAACGGCGCAGCCAATTCCACGATTTAAGGCTTTATACTCAGTTTCTGCCAAATCGTGCAACAATTCTTGCAGCTAAATCGTCTCTCACCTGCCGATAGGCGTCCAGAATGATACTTCGGCGACCCTGAACCTTTGTTGCATCGGCGATAGCCCAGTTTTCCACATCGATGGACTGGCTGCGTTTTATGTCCAGCGCAACCGCATGGGCAACCGGCGACAGGGTGATGATCAGGTCAAAATAGGTATCATCAAGATTTTCAAACGCCCTTGGTTCATGCTGGCTGATATCAATCCCCTTTTCCGCCATAACTTCAATTGTAAACGGATTGAAAAGTCCTTCCCGTACACCGGCGGAGGAAAAGAATATGCTGTTTGGAAAATTTGCCCGCGCCAGCGAAGCGGCCATCGGTGAACGGACTGCATTCTGCGCGCACATGAATAATACTGATCCGGGATTTGTTAAGACCTGGTGTTGAGCCATGACAATCAGCCTCTCCAGTGCAAAACACAAACCAGAGTGAACAATCGCCGGGCTGAATCAAAATCAAGCTCGATTTTTCCCTCAAGCCGGTCCTTCAGTGTTTGCGACCCTTCATTATGGAGACCGCGCCTGCCCATATCGATTGCTTCAATCTGGCTTGGAGATGATGACTTGATTGCCTCGTAATAGCTTTCACAAATCATGTAATAGTCTTTGACAATCCGCCTGAACGGGGTCAGCGACAATATGTGGACGGCAATCTGCTCACCGGCCTCATTGGCAATATCAAAAACCAGCCGTTGATCAATCACCGAAAGTTTCAGCCGAAACGGTCCTTCATGTGGCCCGGCTGGCTGAAACGAATTCTCCTCAACCAGATCGAATATCGCCACAGCCCGTTCATGTTCGACATCCGGTGTCGAGCGCCCAATGGATGCATCATCAAGAACAACTTCAATCAATCGCGAATTTGATGATAAGTCAGCCATACATATCTCAGAGATTCAATCTGGCGGATACAGAACGCCCGTGCGCATCAAGACCTTCCGCCTCGGCCAATGTAACTGCTGCAGGGCCAATCTGGCGCAACTGGTCAGGGCCGCATCGCAGCACCGATGTTCGTTTCACGTAATCAAGCACCGAAAGGCCCGAAGCGAATCGTGCGGAACGGGCAGTAGGCAGCACGTGGTTGGAACCGCCGACATAATCGCCAACAGCCTCAGGTGTATATCGCCCCAAAAACACTGCTCCGGCATTTCGTATCCGGTCAAACAAGGCATCCGGGTCTTCCACAGCCAGTTCAAGGTGTTCTGGTGCTATTTGGTCGACAAGCTCCGGCACCTGCTGAAAACTGTCCACCTCGATTATTGCGCCGTGATCCTGCCAGCTTGATCGTGCAATATCCGCACGCGGCAGCGTGCTCAATTGTCGCTCAACAGCCTGTTCAACATCCCGGGCAAAATCTGCGGAATCTGTAATCAATACCGATTGGGCAGATACGTCATGCTCGGCCTGCGCCAAGAGGTCTATTGCTATCCAGTCCGGGTCGTTTGCTTCATCAGCAACCACCAGAACCTCCGATGGGCCTGCGATCATATCAATACCAACTGTGCCAAAAACCTGTTTTTTGGCCGCAGCCACATAGGCATTTCCCGGCCCGACAATCTTAGCCACGGGCTCAATGGTTTGTGTCCCGTAGGCCAGCGCGGCAATTGCCTGGGCACCACCAATCCGGTAAATTTCTGAAACCCCCGCCATGCGGGCTGCAGCCAGGACGAGCGGGTTTAACGCCCCGTCAGGAGACGGCACCACCATGACAATTCGTTCTACACCCGCAACGTTGGCCGGAACCGCGTTCATCAAAACGGAACTTGGATAACTTGCGGTTCCTCCCGGCACATAAAGACCAACGCTTTCTATTGCCGTCCAGCGTGACCCCAGTTCAACCCCGATGGGGTCGACATACCGGTCATCTTCGGGCATCTGACGCTTGTGGTGTGCATGAATTCTGTCGCGGGCAAGTTCCAGTGCCGCAAGTGTTTTTTTATCGACTTTCCGCAGAGCTTCATCAATTTCTGCTGGGGGAACTTCCAGCGTTTTGCCGGATAGATCGAGCCTGTCAAACCGACTGGTATAGTCAAAAACAGCCGCGTCACCTCTTGATTGCACATCAACCAGAATATCACTCACCACACGGTCAACATCCAGCGACATTTCACGCCGGGAGTTCAGCAATGTACTAAATTTCTCTGCAAAATTACTTTGATTGCGGATCAACCGGGCGACCATGGTTCAATTCCACCTCATGGCAAATTTCGGATCAGGACTCATTTGCCTCACCATCATGTTCGGGGCGGGAGGATGTTTCCCAGGATGCGGCCAAGTCGGTTAGTTGCGCTTCAATACATTCTACAGAAAGCCGCAATGTTGCACCACCGGCAAATACGATCTCGATGAATTCTGCCGCATTGGGGGTCTCTGCATCACCCGCTTCGTGGCGAATGGTCAAAATACTTAACACAGCATCACGGTTATTCTGGTCCAGCGCGAGTGATTGAACCGAAAAAACCCGCTCAAAATGCAAAACTGTTTTACGGCGTTCAAAACTTTTGTTTGATCCGCCGTCAACCGCCTTTTCCCAGACAAAACGATTAAGCGCCAAAACAAACCTTTTTTCCGATGGCAGATAATTCAGATCGCCAATTTTCAAAACAGCATCCTGCACATGGGCAGCGATAATGCCCAGGTCCTCACCGTCAAATGCAATAAGCCTTAGCCTGTCCATAATGGATCCGGGTTGGTGGTTTGATGTTTGACGATTGGTTATAGGGAATGATGAATTGGTGCAAGTGGACTGTTGCCCAGGAGAAATTAAATATCAATTTTTCACTGGTTTGAAAACTGTCGGGCCAGTCATAACCTTACGGTTTGCCTGATTGCCGCTTCAGCCCATTAATTATCCGATGCACGACTGCAAGAACTTCATTTTCAGGCATTCCGTTTTCGATATTGAGCGATGCGCTGTCGAACATGGCACTCAAGAGTTCATTCAAAGGCGCAATTGGCAGCTTTTCCATTACACCCGCGTCTATTGCAGCAGCAAGCCCTTCACGCAGAAGGCCGCGTGAATATCGGTTTTCAATGGATGCGATCTCCTCCCTGCCAAGCACAGATGGCGCTTCAATGAGAATTATTCGGGTTCGGCCATTTTCCGCCATTGCGCTGATAAATGCATCTGCGCCGCTTTTCAGGGCGGTTAATGTTCCTCTTTTTCCAGACGAGCGGGCGGTAATCTCATCTGCAACCGCCTTGCAGTCTTCTTCCACCACTGCGCTGAACAATTCCCTTTTATCGCTGAAATGGTGATAGAGCGCGCCTCTTGTAACGCCGGCTTTTTTTACAATTGCCGGGGTTCCTGCCGCCGCGTAGCCATTGTCCAGAACCAGATCACGCATGGCAGCCTTGAGTGCTGCCCGGGTTTTGTCAGAACGGTCCTGATTGGGAGTGGGAGATTTTTCTTGCATACGTGCAGCCTGTATGTTTATATGTTTCACATACAGACAGTATGCATGTTAATTTTCCACGGAGCAAGTGAAATGAAAACCCTCAGTTATTACCCCGTAATTCAAACCGCAGATGTTGTTGCAACGACGTCGTTTTATGAGAAGAATTTTGGGTTCCAGTCACTATTTACATCTGACTGGTACGTGCACTTGCAGTCGACAGAAGATATGTCGGTTAATCTGGCAATTCTGCAATATGACCATGAAACGGTTCCTCAAGATGCCCGCAAGCCAACCCAGGGGCTGATTATCAACTTTGAAGTATCAGACCCGGATACCATTTATGATAAATTTCAGGCCGCAGGTCTCCCGATTGTCAAATCACTGTGTGATGAGGATTTTGGCCAAAGACATTTCATCACAATGGACCCAAACGGGGTATTGATTGATATTATAAAACCTATTGAACCAACGGCTGATTTTGCAGAGCAATACGCAGAAGGTGTTGCGGAAAGATAATCTTTCGGTTTGAAGCCTCCGGACCGGGCGACTTTGAGATTATTCTCGAATTCGTTCTATCCGGGCACCGCAAGCAGACAGTTTTTCTTCCAGCATTTCGAATCCGCGATCAAGATGATAAACCCGGTTTACTGCAGTTTCACCTTCCGCCACCAGCGCGGCAATAACCAGCGATACCGAAGCTCGCAAGTCTGTCGCCATTACCTGGGCGCCCTTCAAATTTTCAACTCCGGTAACAGTAGCTTTTTGACCATCCAAAGAAATGTTGGCGCCGAGACGGGCCAGTTCCTGCACGTGCATAAACCGGTTCTCAAATATGGTTTCAGTAATCTCCGAAACGCCATCCGCACGGGTCATTAATGCCATAAATTGTGCTTGCAGATCGGTCGGGAAACCCGGAAAAGGTTCTGTAGTGATATTAACAGGCTTCAATGCAGAACCATTTCGACTGACCCGGATACCCCCATTATCACTTTCAATAGTTGCTCCCGCTTCAACGAGTTTGTCCAAAACGGTTTGCAACAGGTGTGGTTGCACACCTTGCAGATATACACTGCCTCCGGTCATCGCCGCCGCCATGGCAAATGTTCCCGTTTCAATGCGATCGGCAACCACGCGGTGACGGGCACCATGCATTTTTTCAACACCTTTAATGGTAATTGTTGAAGTTCCTAGGCCCGAGACCTTTGCACCCATGGCATTCAGGCATTCACCGAGATTTGTGACCTCTGGCTCACGGGCGGCATTTTCGATAATCGTGGTGCCTTTGGCAAGCGTTGCGGCCATCATCAACACATGGGTTGCCCCGACAGATACTTTTGGAAACCTGTAACGGGTACCAATCAATCCGTTGCGGGCAGATGCGTTGATGTAACCATGATCAATTGAAATGTCAGCGCCCATTGCTGCCAGGCTGTCGATGAACAGATCGACCGGTCGTGTCCCGATCGCACAACCACCGGGCAATGATACCCTTGCCTCGCCCATTCGTGCCAACAGGGGGCCAATAACCCAGAAACTCGCCCGCATCTTTGAAACAAGCTCATAGGGTGCAGTCGTATCGACAATTTCAGAGGCTGAAAAATGTATGGTTCGCCCGCTCATGCCGGATTTACCACGGCGTTTTCCCTCGACCCGGTAATCAACGCCATGATTTTCCAGAATGCGGATGAGCGATTCAACATCCGCCAATCGCGGTACGTTTTCCAAAATCAGGCTTTCTTCGCTCAACATCGACGCAATCATCAGCGGTAAAGCGGCATTTTTTGCACCAGAAATTGCAATTGTCCCGTTAAGAGGGCCATTGCCGTTAATTAATATCTTGTCCATGAATGTTTCATATGTCCTGATTCAATTGGCGGGCTGGGTAATCAGCTAAATCACTTTCGAGATGATTAGGGAACGTTGGTTAGTTGTCGGATTTGTCTTTACTTTGACGTTGGCGTGCCTGAGCCTTGCGATTACGCAAATTCTTTCGCAATTGCTCCGCAAGCCGCTTTTTGCGATCGCCGCTTTTGGACGACGACATCACCGGTTTGTTGGCATTTGCAGTTGAAGTTCCATTCTCTTTGCTGCTCATTCCTGCTTTCTAATGCAAAGCAATTTGAAACGAAAGGTGCCGATTGCGCTAATAATAATCGACACCGCTTGCACTATCAGGAATGCTGTGGCATGAGGCGTGCGGCCCGCCAGTGCACCGTGTTGCATCAGGCTATTGCTGTCGTAGCTCAGTGGTAGAGCACTTCATTGGTAATGAAGAGGTCCCGAGTTCGAATCTCGGCGACAGCACCAGTTGAAAACCAGAAAACCTGATTTTTCATTTCTTTGCAGCGGCAGCAGGCCCGTCTTTCAGGTTCAGTGTTTTTGGCAATTCTACAGTCACCCTTAACCCGCCCTCGGGACGATTTGCCAGCGCAATATTGCCGCCGTGCCCCTGAATGATGGAGCGAACAACCGAAAGACCAAGACCCACACCACCGGTTTCCCTGTTTCGCGAGGTCTCAATGCGGTGAAACGGTTCAAACACCTTCGCCTGCGCCTCTTCGGGAATTCCAGGGCCCTCGTCATCAACATAAATCAGGTAGTTTTCACCGTCAGCGGATATGCCAAGTATTACGGATGCCCGTTTGCCGTACTTCACTGCATTATCCACCAGGTTTTCAAGCACCCGGCGCAAGGCTATCGCGCGGCCAACCAGAGGCGCGTGATCCGGGCCATCATAAGAAACATCGCGGCCAAGTTCTGCGGCATCATCGCAGACAGTGCGTACCAACCCGGCAAGATCGAGTGGCTGAACCTTTTCATCGCTGCTGTCCAGCCGGGCAAATGCCAAAGTTGCAGATATCATTGATTCCATCTGGGCCAGGTCATCCAGCATTTTTTCTCGCTGTTCATCATCATCAACAAACTCGGCACGCAACCGCAGACGGGTAATAGGTGTGCGCAGATCATGTGAAATCGCCGCCAGAATTCGGGTTCGATCGGTAATAAGCCGCCGCAAACGTCGCTGCATATTGTTAAATGCGCGTGCGGCCTTTTTTACCTCACTCGGCCCGTTTTCAGGTAAATCAGGCGCATGGACATCCCGTCCCAGCCGCTCAGCCGCCCAGGCCAGCAGTGCCAAAGGTTCGGTGGACTGGCGTACAACCCAAATGGACAACAGGGCTATTCCAGCGGCAATAACCAAAAAGGCCAGGACAAATCTGGAACGCCAGACCGGTTCAAATTGAGGTGTCTGGGTTAAAATGTTCAACCACGAGCCGTTCTGTAGCGGATAGGATACCAACAGAGCGTCACCAGCAAACCAGTGTTGCATCATTCGATTGGCCTGGGGTGACATTTGCATCATTCTGCCCGAGCCCATCATCTCGCTCATGGCGCGGCTTGAGGGTGAACCACAACGGCTCAACACCTGAATAAACGGATTGTTATCTACGAAGGTTGATGCGTTGAATTCCACCACCGCGAAAGAATCATGGCTGGAAGAATCCAAAAAATCCCGCAGACCGGCGCGCAAGTTCCGCGCCTGTGGCGATGTGCTGTTCGTGGTGGCCATCGGGTTTTGACTTATTACAACAGCTAACCCCGGTCCGGACTGGGCGCAGGCGGCTGCTTCGCGCTGCGCGCCAGATAAATTTTCCAGGGATTGAACGACCGATACAACGCGGGCGGCATTGTTTGTTCCCGTTACGCTCAAAAGTGCAGTGGAGCGATCACCGGTATAGATGAAAAAACCAATCAGGTTAGAGGCGATCAACCCAACCAGCAACACGACTGTGATGCGGGTGCGGAGTGACTGCGAACCGGCTTTCATGATTCTCTCACGATCTTGGGGGTAAACATATATCCACCACTGCGAACCGTTGTAATGAGTACCGGTTTGGCCGGGTCAACTTCAATCTTGCGACGTAATCGACTCACTTGAACGTCAATCGACCGGTCAAACGGAAGCGCATCACGACCCCGCGCCATATCGAGCAACTGCACCCGGCTCAAAACCCTTTGCGGGTGGGTTACAAACACATTGAGCAGATCAAATTCACCGCCACTAAGTGGTGTAAGCACTCCTTCCGGCGACCACAATTCTCGCGATGCGGGGTTAAACCGCCAACCGGCAAAGGTTAATATTGCCGAGCGCTCTTGTGAGTCCGCTGTATTTGCAACAGCCGACTCGCTACGGCGAAGAACGGCCTTGATCCGGGCCAGCAGTTCACGCGGGTTAAACGGTTTGGCAACATAATCATCAGCTCCCATTTCGAGACCAATGATCCTGTCGGTTTCCTCTCCCATGGCCGTCAGCATAATAATCGGGATATTCGATTCCGCCCGCAACCCGCGACACAGCGAAAGGCCGTCTTCGCCAGGCAGCATCAGGTCAAGAATAACCAGGTCGAACGACCAGTCCTGAAGTTCCCGCTTCATTTCAAATCCGTCTGCAGCCGTGCGCACGCGAAATTCACGGTTCCGAAGATAGCGCGCGACAAGATCGCGGATTTCACGATCATCATCGACTACAAGTATATGGGGTTGGTCACTCATGAAGCCCTTATAACCCTTGAATTTTTCATCATGCCAGTTTTTGTTGTTACAAAGTGTAACCTGCACTCCTGCTGTAACAGTTTGTTACAATTATCCAAAATCCCGACATCAAGCAGAAACAGACAATCCCTTTATTGGTTTTGTACAAGGCACCGGCAAGCTGGTGCTCAACGAGATGAAAGGAAAATATCATGACCGTACTTTACAAAAACACAATTCTTGTTGCCGCTCTTGTCGCCGGTCTGGCCGCGATACCTGCCGTATATGCCAACCCGACTGGCCACAATCAGGGCACCGTCATCGGACAGACCGCAAAACCGGTTCCTACCGTACCTGGCACTATGATGGGCGGGAAAACTTTCAACGGTCAAACTCCTATGATGATGGGCCGCAATATGATGGCCAATCAAAATGCCACAGGTCAACAGGACTGGATGCATAATATGTTGAACAACATTCCTGCCGAGCAGCGTGCGTTCATCAACAAAATGATGCAGCAGCACGGCTTCAATCAACCAAATACAAAATAACACCAAACAAGGAAAGGACGGAAAAATGGGATACGGATTTGTAAATGGCGCTGGCTACATGGGTGGTTGGGGCATGGCTTTTGGAGGTTTCATGATGATTATCTGGATTGGACTTTTGGTTGCTCTGGTGTTCCTGTTGGTCCGTTGGATTTCAGGAACTGAAAGAGGGGGATTTGGACCCGGCACTCCGGCAAATTCCCGAAGTGAGGCGCTGACCCTGTTGCGGGACCGTTACGCACGTGGCGAAATTGATACCAGTGATTTTGAAGAACGTGCGCAGAAACTGCAATAAACCTTCAGCTTCTGACAAATTGAAAACACGATAAAAGGCCGGATTTGTCTCCGGCCTTTTTGATATTTCCATCGGGAATATTTACACACCAGAACGGATTGAAAACAACGGAGACCCTGTCTGACGCTACAATCCGGCAAGTTTTCGGTTCAGCGCAATCGGGGCATCTTGGATAAAATTATCCCTACTTGGGCGAAAGGACCATCATCATTTGCCGTCCTTCCAGTTTCGGTTCGGCCTCCACCTTGGCAATTTCCTCGGTGTCTTCCTTAACCTTTTGCAGCAGTTCCATGCCCAGATTCAAGTGAGCCATTTCGCGACCACGGAAACGCAATGTGACTTTAACCTTGTCACCATCATCAAAAAACCGGCGTACGGCACGCATCTTCACGTCATAGTCATGCGTATCGATATTAGGTCGCATCTTGATCTCTTTGATCTCGATGGTTTTTTGCTTCTTGCGGGCTTCAGCGGCCTTTTTCTGGGCGGCGTACTTATATTTGCCAAAATCAAGAATTTTACAGATTGGGGGACGGTTTGTGGGGGAAATTTCCACCAGATCCAGACCCGCATCATACGCCAATTCAAGCGCTTCTGCTATGGGTACAGTTCCTCGGTTTTCTCCTTCAGCATCAATAAGCTGAACTTCTTCAACGGTGATTTCCTTGTTTGCGCGCGGGCCAGATTTCTGCGGCGCTGCTGCTCTGTGCGGACGACGAATGGTTGTATTCTCCT
This sequence comes from Rhizobiaceae bacterium, assembly GCA_027000565.1. GTDB lineage: Bacteria > Pseudomonadota > Alphaproteobacteria > Rhizobiales > Rhizobiaceae > SZUA-100. Next base: position 10,164 of record JALTNS010000154.1, read on the forward strand.
CTTGTCGATAACTTGAAAGGTTTAAGTCACATCTGCATTCAGATTGTGCCGGTGCAGATAGCCATTCTCATTAGCATGTTTCAAGCAGAAAATCACCCCTTGGCAATATTTCCTGACCGATCAGAGAAAACCGGCGAAAAATTCAATCCGATTTGGAAGGCACTCTTCAAGTAGCACCGGTTGGCGGCGGTTCTGCAGCCTCACTGGCAGCGACCGAAACCGCCTGCTTTTGCTCGTCATTTAATTCTGTGTTGCTATCAAGCCCGGGAATTTGAACCCGAACTTCCTTGCGGGCGAAATCAATGCCATTCTCCTCAAATATCTTTTGCACCCGGGTAAATACATCCTTGCGGATGATCCATTGAGTCCCGGGCTTCGCCATGAATTTGCCGCGAATGACAATGCCGACATCATCAACATCATAGACCCCTTGCGATTTGAAGGTCTGGATGAGGTCATCTGCATAGGGCGCTTCAAGCATTTGTGCACCAATGACCTTAAACAGTTTTTTGATTTTGTTGGTATCGGTACCAAAGGGCACAGTAAACTTGATCTTGACAATTACCCAGTCACGGGAATTGTTGGTGACCTGCCGCATTTCGCCGAAGGGAATTGTGTGTACCGGTCCCTTGTGATGGCGGAGCTGCAGCGAGCGCAAGGATATTTTTTCAACCGTTCCAACGGTCGTGCCGATAACCAGATATTCGCCGACGCGAAACGCATCGTCCACCAGGAAGAATACGCCCGCCACCACGTCTTTGACCAATGCTTGCGCGCCAAAGCCGACAGCAAGGCCGACAATGCCTGCACCGGCGAGAAGAGGTGTTGTATCAATGCCAACATTGCCAAGCGCAATCAACAGGGTCATGGTCGCAATAACGGTCTGCAATGTAAACCGGACCATCGGCAATACGGTTGAGAGTCTGGAGCCCCCTTGGCCACCACCTTCGCCCCCACCAGGTTCATCAGCGTTGAGATCAAATCCTTCGGCGGTTTGTTCCGCTGCCAATTTGCGGTTCAAAAGCAACGTGACGACTTCCCAGACCAGATAGCCGATCGCCAGGATCATCAAAAACTGTAAAAAATCTCCGGCAAACCGGGCACCAACCCCCATCGATGCCATATTCTCGAAGTCCAGATCCCAAAGATTGGCAATAATAATAATCACCATGGCAAACAGAATTATACGCCCGATACGGATATAACTGCGTTTGGTTGAATTATAGGCGGTTTGTGCAACCAGTCCTTCACCTTGCATCGGTGGAACCAGATGGCGAACAAGGCCGCGTATGCCCGCATCAAATGCCGGAGCAAAAAGCAGCAGCCCGAGCACGACATATTGCTGTCCGTTTATCAAATCAAACCGTCCGGTACTGGCAATGATTTGGACCACGCACCAAATCAACACGATTAATCCGATGACAAACCATGGATAAATGCGGACAAACCGCATTTCAGCAGGTGTCACCTCCTCCGGGTTCGCTCCAATCAAGACCTGCTTCATGCCCTCGCGGGCCTTGTATGCCGCTATAATCATGCCGACAAACAAGATCATGCTGAGCCAATAACCCAGCCGGGTTTCGCCCATTTGAACACCATACAGCACATGAAAATTTATGATAAACGTCATAAAGCCGACATAAATGGCCAGCCCGACTGTTGTGCGGTGAAAAAATATTGCAACCTCATCGGTGGCATTTATCAGGCGTAGTTTGGGATTTTCTGGCGCCATGAGAAATCGTGAAATAACCCACGCATATCGGGGAAACACGACCATTTGAACCATAAATAATGTAACCACAGGTACAAACTCGTCAGAAATAAATGTCTGAATTATCGCCCGGGTTACCGCGAAAAAGACCAGCAGGGCGATCAGGTCCCAGAAAAAGCGTGATCCCAATATCTTTAGAGTTTTCCCAAGCGATTCTGCCCCTTCGGTGCTTTGTGCATTTTCGCGCCTTTTTCGGGTCAGGCGATTTACGATATATTCTGCAACAAGGCCGGCACTGACAGCGCCAATAATTAATCCCAGGAGTTGAAGTATGCCGAGCGGGCCATGCTTTTTCACAAAGTTGCCAGTCGCGACCTTCAATCCGTCCCATATGCGGGGAATTCTTGTAACCGCCACTACAAAATTATTACCTAAACTGTTTGCCCAAAATCCAAGCAGCCCGGCAAAGCTGGTTTTATTGTCCGAGTTTTTTGCCTGCTCTCTTTGAGCTACCGCATCGAGGCGTTCCAGCAACAAGGAGCGTACCTGCTCATCGCTCAGCTTGGAAACCATTTCACGTACAGCTGTCGGGGTAAGCGGGTCAGGTAATGAAACCTTTGTGGTATCCGAACCTGTTTTTGAGCCTGTGGATGGAACAAATTGCGCATTTGCAGGAGCAAGCCCGAGCGCAATAAATATCACAATTACAGACAATGCAGCTTTCAAAACAGAAACTAGGTATATTCCAGGATTCACTGCCTGCCTCCAGCAATTAGACTGCCAATTTTATTGATCTAGGTCACAATATACAAGAATAGCAAGCCCAATTGACCTGTTGTTATCATATACTCCCATCATTCGGGCCTGTATTGATCAGGCTGACGTCCCCTTGAGCCCATTCCATAACCTTCGGATTCATCACCCGAAACCAGATGGATGGAATGAAGGCAAGTGCAAAACAACCGGCATAACCGGCAGGCAATTGCGGAATATCATCAAAATTGCGCAGCGCCTGATAGGGCCGCATGGGGTTTGCATGATGATCGGAATGGCGCTGCAGGTGAAACAGCATCAAATTTGAAACAAGATGGTTGGTGTTCCACGAATGACGCGGCTGGACCGGCTCATACCGACCGTTTTCGAGTTTCTTACGCTTAAGACCATAATGTTCAACATAGTTGGCCTCAGTCAAAGAGTACCAGCCAATGAAGTTGTTTATCAGCAGGAATGGCACCATGATCCAGCCGAACAACCAGATCAGCAGTAAGTTGGCAACCAGCGTAATTGCATATCCCTGCAGAATATCGTTCTTCCAGGTCCAAAACCCCGATCCTTTCTTTTTCAGCCGCAGCCGCTCGTGATACCAGCCTCGTTTCAAAGTGCCCGGAATTTCACGGGCCGTGAACGAATAGATGCTTTCATTCAACCGGGCAGATGCAGGATCCTCTGGCGTTGCCACCCAGACATGATGGCCACGATTGTGTTCAATACAAAAATGACCGTATCCGCTCACCGCATTGACCAGTTTGGCAGAAAACTGATCAAGCCGGTTGGTCTTGTGGCCCAGCTCATGGCCCACCAGTATTGCTGTGCCGCTGGTAAAACCGGAACCCAGCGCCATTAACAAAACCGACCACCAGGGTAAATCCTGAGTGCCAACAAACCACGCCGAAATAAACAGCGACATCCAGAACAGTGGAACGGACAGATGCAACAATACCCGATAGTACTGGTCGTTGACCATTTGCTCGATTACCGCCTCGGGCGGGTTGGAATGATCCTCGCCAACAGCCAAATCAACTAATGGTAAAATAAGGAAATACCATAGCATGGGAAACGCTGTAATCAGCGGCGCCTCGCCAAAATTAAAGTAGGCCCAAACGGTCAGTGGTGGGACCAGCGGCACCGTTAACGACAATATCCACAAATATCGCTTTTTATCGGTATAGGTGATTGATTGTCCGTCTGCCGATTTACCGGAAAATGCCATTATTAGCCTTCTTAAATCGCCCGCTTTTTCACGATCACATTACCGACCGAATATCCCGCACCAAATGAACAAATGATACCGAGAGCGCCATCTTCCATATCATCGCAGTTTTGTGAAAATGCGATGATCGAACCCGCCGATGATGTATTGGCATATTCCTGCAGAATATTAGGTTGTTCTCGAGGTTCGGGAACCCTGCCCAGTACCTTGCGGCCAATCATGTCGTTCATCGACTTGTTAGCCTGATGCAACCACATGCGGGAAATATCTGCAACCTCGATATTCTCCGCCTCAAGATGTTGAAGAATCAAGTTCGACACAGTCGGTACAACCTCCTTGAATACCTTGCGGCCTTCCTGCATGAATTGCATGTCGCGCTGATCGGTTAATCCCGCGGGCAATGAACGGCGCAAAAATCCGTTATTGTTGCGAATATTGTTGGAAAACCTGGTCAGGCAGCGGGTTGAAATTATTTCAAACTGATTGGTAGCAACGGCCAGGTTTTTTTCTTCCAGCACCACCGCGGTACAAACATCACCAAATATGAAATGGCAGTCGCGATCACGCCACTCCAGATGGCCCGAGCAAATTTCCGGATTGACCATCAATATCGCCCGCGCCGAACCTGAACGGATCATATCGGCTGCGGCCTGAATGCCGAATGTTGCCGATGAGCAGGCGACATTCATGTCAAATCCAAAACCGTCAATGCCCAATGCCTGCTGCACTTCCACGGCAATTGCCGGGTAGGCACGCTCGTGGTTGGAAGCTGCCACTATGACGGCATCAATGTCTTCAGGTTTTCGCCCGGCATTTTGCAGCGCTGTATTGGCCGCGTCGACCGCCATTTCGGCCATTAGCGAGAGTTCATCATCCCCACGTTTTGGAAACATCGGATGCATGATTTCAGGGTTCAAAATACCACTCTTGTTCAACACATGGCGGCGTTCGATGCCGGATGCCTTGAAAATAAACTCCTCGCTTGAATGATCGAGCGGCTGGCGTTCTCCGCGGGCAATCTCGTCGGCATATTTCTCATTCTGCAAATCGGCATAAGCATTGTAAGCTTTGACCAACTCTGCATTGGTGATCACCTCATGGGGTGTAAAAACGCCTGTTCCGCTGATCACCACTTTTTTCATATTCATTCCCTAAGCTGCGTTTTTAGAAGCACCACGCAACACAACATAACATGGTAATTATCGGTAAACCCGCACGCTACATCCTAATCTCAATTCAAACAAGATAGCGGACCGTCAAATAGATTGGCTCCAGCATTTGCCCCAAATTCACCTTTGGCATTTTGAACAATAAAAAGTCGAACGGCCACTTTGCACAAGGCGTTTGATTTTTCCCGTACAACCGGATTTGCGGCATGGTTCTCCTTCCCGCCCGTAAACCGCAAAATTATGCTGGAAATAGCCAAGCGAACCGTCAGTTTGTCGATGGTCTTTCAAAGATGAGCCACCGGCTGCAATCGCTTCGTTGATGACGTCGCGAATATGGCCGGCCAACCGATTCGCTTTTGCCGTCGCTTTGCCCGACTTTCGCGCCAGAGTATACGACGAGCGTTCGGGGGAAAGCCCTGCCCGCCACAGCGCTTCGCATACATAAATATTGCCAAGCCCGGCAATCATTTTCTGATCAAGCAGTGCTGCCTTCAGGGGAGCTTTTTTGTGGTGAAACTTTCCAGCCAGATAATCTCCGTTGAGCGCATTACCCACCGGTTCGATGCCCATGTCAACAAACCACGGATGGCTTTCAATTTTTGAGCGTTCAATTAACGCCATAAAACCAAAACGCCGCGGATCATTGTAAACTATTCTGGTTTTGGCACCGGCGGCAGAAGTGATGTGAAAAATCACATGGTCATGTTTTTTGTTAACACCTTTGGGCAGGGCAAATTCACCCGGCTGATCAACAAGACCTGCCTGCTCCACACGAAATGAACCGGACATGCCAAGATGCATGACCAGCACCAGCCCATTGTCGATGTCAACCAAAAGGTATTTTGCCCGACGGCCGATGCTGATTATGCGTTGGCCATCAAGCTTTTTGGCAAAATCGTTATCAAACGGAAATCGCAGATCCTTTCGCCGCAGTTCCACACGATCAATGATCGTGCCCTCCATATGGGGTTCCAGCCCGCGGCGAACAGTCTCTACTTCCGGCAATTCAGGCACGAGTGGTTCGTTTCCAACATTTGTATCCCTGTACCGCATCTGCATTTGCAAATGTTGAAAGCAGAGAACCACTAGGCAATCATTTGATTCCAGTGGAATTTTCGAATTTGACATTTGAAAACGAACCAAGACACAACTGGGTAACAAATGTCAAATTCATTCCAACAGTGTGGTGGATTTGAAGTTCCTTTCATTAGTGCAACAACTTCGCAAGGGAACTTCAAATCCGTAAACCACACTAGATTCAAATAGTTGACTAGCGTCCTTTCAAATCTGAAGTTCGAAACGACGAACCGGTTAATGATACGAACTTCAGATTCGGGACACTGGTATTAATCCTTCCACTCGATGGCAGTTGAATTTGCTGCAAAACAGGTTATTTCAATTTAACAGGCTTGTCGGGAGTTCAAGAACCCCTCAAGAAATGGCAACAATAGCGTAGTTGATTTTGTTGGGCTATGGATTGTTGACGGATCGCACAGTTTGAAAGCAGCGCACAAATGTCTGATGTCCGCACTACCGAACCGGAAGAAATGAGTACTTCCTATGGATTTCGCCAGGTTGGTGACGGTGAAAAACAACCGCTGGTCAACGAGGTGTTTCATCGGGTAGCCAAGCGCTATGATTTGATGAATGACCTTATGTCGGCTGGCATGCACCGGGTCTGGAAAGATGCTCTGGTTTCCACTCTTTCTCCCCCTAAAATTGCCAACAGCAACTGGACTTCGCTGGATGTGGCCGGTGGCACGGGGGATGTGGCTTTTCGTATTGTCGAGGCCTCCGACCGTCAGGTGCATACTACGGTGCTCGATATCAATGGTTCGATGCTGGATGTCGGGCGTGAACGGGCGGGCCGAAAAAAGCTCGATCAAAATGTCAGTTTTGTTGAGGCCAACGCTGAAGAACTGCCAATGAGGGACAATTCCTTCAATGCCTATACAATCGTCTTTGGCATTCGCAATGTGCCGCGAATTGACCGTGCACTTGCCGAGGCGTTTAGAGTGCTGAAACCCGGTGGGCGGTTTTTGTGTTTAGAGTTTTCAGATGTCGATATGCCGATACTGGAAAAGTTCTATGAACAATGGTCATTCAGGGCTATTCCGAAACTTGGCAAACTGATAACCGGCGATGATGAGCCCTATCAGTATCTGGTGGAATCAATCCGCAAGTTCCCGAACCAGCAAAGCTTTGCAACCATGATCCGGAATGCCGGTTTTGAGCAGGTCACATGGCGAAACTATTCGGGCGGCATTGCAACACTTCATTCCGGCTGGAAAATTTGAGGAAGCCCGCGGCATGAATGCATTCTCCGCCATGATTGCGCTGGCCCATGCCGGATTTGTTTTGGCACGTGAGGGCGTGTTCAACGCTATTTCTGGTGATGAGCTGCCATTGCCAGCGCGGGCGGGATTGCGAATAGCCAGCCTTGTTGCCCGCGACCGGAAAGGCAGCACCAAACAATCAGAACGGTTGTCCAAGGCGCTTAACCGGCTGGGGCCTTCATGGGTGAAGCTGGGGCAATTTCTTGCAACCAGACCCGACGTGGTCGGCAATCAGATGGCGCTAGATCTGGAATTACTGCAAGACCGGATGGACGCTTTTCCAACCGCTGAGGCTAAATCTGCCGTTGAAGAATCGCTCGGTCGTCCGATAAACGAAATGTTTGCGTCATTCAGCGAGCCGGTTGCTGCCGCATCAATTGCCCAGGTTCACAAAGCCACATTGACCAGCAATCCGCAGAAAACTGTGGCGGTAAAAGTTATTCGGCCCGGGGTGCGCAAACGCTTTTTACGCGATCTCGATGTGTTCTATTTTGCGGCACGCATTCAAGAGCGGTTTATTCCTGCAGCACGGCGGTTGCGTCCGGTTTCAGTGGTGGATGTACTTGCGCAGTCGGCACGGCTTGAAATGGATTTGCGGCTGGAAGCTGCGGCATTTTCCGAGATGCACGAAAATACTGCCGAAGATGAAGGTTTCAGGGTCCCCAATGTGGATTGGGAGCGAACCGGGCGCGATGTTGTGACCATGGACTGGGTTGAGGGCACCAAACTCACAAAGGTTCTGGAAATGGACCGGCAGGGTCTGGACAAAAAGCAGCTGGCTGTAACGTTGATTCAATCATTTCTGCGCCACACTTTGCGTGACGGTTTTTTCCACGCTGACATGCATCCGGGAAATCTGTTTTTTGAAGCAGATGGAACAATTGTTGCGGTTGACCTTGGAATTGCCGGGCGGCTTGGCAAAAAGGAGCGGCTTTTTCTTGCCGAGATCCTCTATGGATTTATCAAGCGCGATTATATGCGCGTGGCACAGGTGCATTTTGATGCGGGCTATGTGCCATTGCACCACGATGTGGCAAGTTTTGCCCAGGCGATCAGAGCAATTGGCGAACCCATCCACGGCCAATCGGCCGAAACCGTATCCATGGCGAAACTTTTAACCCTGTTGTTTGAAGTAACCGAACTGTTTGACATGCAAACCCAACCACAACTGCTTTTGTTGCAAAAGACCATGGTTGTGGTTGAGGGGGTGGCCCGAAAACTTGATCCGAAATTCAACATGTGGGCCGCATCGGAGCCGGTCGTCGCCCAATGGATTGCCCGAAAACTCGGCCCGGTTGGAAAATTGCAGGATGCCAAAGATGGTATCGACGCAATTGTTCGTCTGGTTGGATTGGTGCCTGAATTTGTGGAGCGAACAGAACGGCTGGGCAAAGAAATCGATGCTTTGAGCCAAAATGGCATCAGGCTCGATGCGCCAACAATTGAGGCAATTGGCAAGGCGGAAGCACAGCATTCCCGCTCCGGTCGTTTGGCGTTGATTGTGATCGCCATTGCCGCCGTAATTGCTGCCGCCTCCCTATAAATCCGACAATTTGATTGCAATGCAATCAATGCAATCATATATTAATCTCAGAAAGAGAATTCAGGGATATTTCTGGAGTGCAATTTGGCAAGTATCACCATTCGCAACTTGAACGGAAAAACCAAAAAATGGTTGCGGGTTCGCGCCGCACAAAACGGTCGTTCAATGGAAGAAGAGGCAAGGTTGCTGTTTGATCAGCTGCAAGCCGATGAAAATTCAAACATTGCGACTCCGGCGGAAAGCGGTCCGCCAATTTCAAACGCCTCTCTGCAAATAGAACCGGTTTCAATGACTGGCCAAACCGACGAAGTGGCGGAAAGACTGCGGGGCAGCATTGCGGGAACAGGCTCCGAAATTCTTGCCGGCAAGCAGGTTTTACTGGTTATTACCGGTGGCATTGCCGCTTACAAGTGTCTTGAATTCATTCGCCGCTTGCGGGATCGCGGGGCATCCATAAAAACCGTGCTCACAAAATCCGCAGCGGAGTTTATCACTCCGCTCAGTATTGGTGCCCTGACTGCCGAACGGGTTTATTGTGACCTGTTCAGCCGCGATGATGAACACGATGTGGGCCACATTCGGCTATCGCGCGAAGCAGATATTATTGTCGTTGCTCCGGCCACCGCCAATTTTATGGCCAAAATGGCCCATGGACTGGCTGATGATCTAGCCTCCACAATAATGCTGGCCACCAACAAGCCTGTGCTGCTTGCGCCGGCCATGAACCCGTTGATGTGGCAACACCCGTCGACAAGACGTAACAGACAAATACTTGCCAATGACGGATTGTATATCATTGGGCCGGGAACCGGAGAAATGGCGGAAAGCGGTGAATCGGGAACCGGGCGGCTTTTGGAGCCAATCGAGATTGTCAAAGCCGTTGAAATCCTGCTTGACGACCGGCCCAAACCACTGGCCGGCATGAGGGCGATTGTCACTTCCGGCCCGACCCGCGAGGCAATCGATCCGGTACGGTATTTGTCCAATCATTCATCCGGCAAGCAGGGGCACGCGATTGCGTCCGCCCTGGCACATGCAGGGGCTGATGTGACTCTGGTTTCCGGTCCGGTGTCAATTCCAGACCCTGAATATGTCAGTGTTGTGCATGTGGAAACTGCTGTTGAAATGAAGCAGGCTGTTGATGCGGCTTTGCCCGCTGATATTGCCATATTTGTTGCGGCCGTTGCCGATTGGCGTCCGGCAAACAGCGCCGATGACAAAATCAAAAAAGCCAAAGGCGAAGATGCACCAGCAATTACACTCATTGAAAACCCGGATATTTTAAAAAGTATTGGAACCCTGAATGAAAACCGGCCTGCACTGGTTATTGGCTTTGCTGCAGAAACCCGGAATTTGATCAAGAATGGTCGTGCAAAACTAAAAAGGAAGGGAGCTGACTGGATTTTGGCCAATGATGTATCTGCAGATGCTGGTGTGATGGGTGGTGATCTCAACACTATTCGGCTGATTTCAATTGACGGCATTGAGGAATGGCCAACCGCGAAAAAGCAGCAAGTTGCAAGCCGCCTGATAACAAAAATTGTTGAGTTTTTCGAAAAGGAATCAATCGAAATTTGAAATCTGGATCTATCCGTAGCTGGCAAATATCCAGATTTTCGGCGGGAAATTCTCGAAATATTTCATTTTCTTCCGAAAAATCAACGTCCTGTCATAAAAATGTTACAAAACGACCTTTCGTATCATCGTAAATGAAAGTACACAGTATCCAATGAATGGAACTGAAATCCTAATTAATCTGCTGGGTGGCATCGCATTGCTGCTTTGGGGCAGCCGTATGATCCGTACCGGAGTCATGCGCGCATTCGGCAACAAACTTCGCCATCTGCTCGGCGGCAGGCCCAGTGGACGGATTGTTTCTGCATTGGCCGGCATCGTTGCCGGTACAGCCCTGCAAAGTTCAACCGCTGTCGCTTTGTTGATTGGATCATTCTCCGGCCAGGGCCTGATTTTGACCTCGGTTGCATTGGCAATCATGCTTGGAGCTGATCTGGGGTCGTCATTTGCCGCACTGATATTCTCTACGGGAGTATCATCCATTTGGCCGTTAATGGCCTTTGCCGGTTATCTGATACACACAATATCAGATGGCCGAAGCAGTACGATGAAAGCCGTTGGGAGAATAGGCATCGGATTGGGTCTGTTGTTTCTTGGTTTGCAAACCCTAAGTCTGTCTGCCGGCAACCTTACTGCAAGCCCGGTGGTGATGATTGTCATCAATGCCGCCTCAACTGAATTGCTGCTGGCAATTGTGATGGGCATCGTACTAACCTGGGTCGCCCATTCCAGTATCGCCATGGTGTTGCTGGCCGTCAGTCTGGCTGCAAGCGGAGCTGTTCAGGCTGAGCAATTGTATCCCTTTATTCTTGGCATCAATATTGGCGCAGCGCTCCCGGCGATCACCGCCACAATGTCAGAGAGTGTCGAGGTACGCCGAATTCCACTCGGTAATCTTCTGTTTCGAATCTCCGGGGTGATAATTGCGGCTCCATTCATCGGAATTGCGGCCGAATATATTACCCAGATTACGGCCGATCACGGATTCCGGATTATTGCGTTTCATTTGATGTTCAATGCCGCTCTACTGGTGGTGTTTATTTCATTCACACAGGTTGCCGCCAGTCTGACCGAAAAGATGTTGCCAGCGGCCCTGGTTCCGGAAAACGAATTTACCGGCCCAAAATACCTGGA
>JALTNS010000155.1 GCA_027000565.1 Rhizobiaceae bacterium
TTAATGGGATTGTCTTCAACTATAAGAACCATAGTCATGTTTTTTTGCTCCTACGCATTCGCATTTCAGGCTGCACCGGTCTGCAGATCGGGTTGTCAGGCAGACATCTTTTTCAGCTGATTGTCTTCGTCCCGGGTTTTATTCATTTGTTCGATCAACCGATTGAGCTTCTCCACATTGAATGGTTTGCTGATCAGCTCAACAGCGCCCATTTCGAGCGCTTTTCGTCTTTCATCCACAACGCTCAAGATCGCAACCGGACAGTTTACAGTCGACTTGTCTGATCGTAGCGCTGCCAAAACATCCCAGCCATCGGTTTCCGGCATCTGGATATCCAGCAAGATTAAATCCGGTTGAATTGAACGGGCCAGCTGCATGCCGGTTTGTGCGGAGTCGGTGGTAATAATTTTATAGCCCTCTTTCGAAAGCTGCCTGTCAGCCAGGTCCAGTACCGCCCTGTCATCATCAATGATGACAATAGTGGTTTTGTCTTCATCACCTGGACTGTCGAATTCAACATCTAGCGGAACGTCATCACTTTCAGGGATGGAGATCTGCTCGGTTACAATGTCGGCTTCATCGTCCTGGGTTATCATTCCGCCAACACCAACTTTTGCACGTGCGGGCAGGTGGATGGTGAAACATGAACCAACACCAACCTCACTGTCGATCGTGATATAACCACCCATGATTTGACAGAGCTTCTGGCTCACCGACAGTCCGAGTCCAGTGCCACCAAATTTTGCCGAGATCGAAGGATGCGCCTGGGAAAAATTGGAAAACAACAGCTTGCTGTGTTCCTCGCTTATGCCAACACCGGTATCTGTGATCGAGACTTTCACCCAGTCATTACCATCAACCGTTTCTCTTGCGATCTTCAGATCAATGCGGCCATTTTGGGTAAATTTCGCCGCATTGCTCAACAGATTGAGTACAGCCTGGCGCAATTTTGTGGCATCAGCTTCCAATACACCCAATCTTTCGTCTTTTTCGACAAACAGCTTGTTGGAATTTTGAGTGATCATCGGACGAGCCGTGAATTCTACATCACTCAAAAAGCCCGTCAGATCAATCTCTTCAATATACAATTCCATCTTGCCCGCTTCGATTTTCGAAATATCGAGCACGTCATTGACCATCGCCAGCAAATGCTTGCCGGCGGCATTGATTTTCTCAAGGTCTGCAATATCCTCGCCGCGGCTTTCCAGTTCAGCGTCCTCAAGCAGAATTTCGCTGTAGCCAATTACCGCGTTGAGTGGTGTCCTCAATTCGTGGCTCATTTTGGCCAGGAAGTCAGATTTCGCACCGTTTGCAGCTTCCGCTTCATCTTTGGCAGCAATCAGTTCCTGGAGTGTCTGGTCGTGGCGATCTTTTTCCTTCAACAACTCAGATTGAGAATCAACGATATTGGTATAATAAATGGCCATCATGAACACGTAGCCGCAGGCACTGATTGCGGAGATCAATCCGGCTTCAACCATTGATGTCAGTGGAATATGGACCGGAAACGAACTTTCACTTTGATAAATCAGGTAAAATATCGCCATGCTGACGGTCAAGCTTACGGGCACCGCAATTCTGGCGATCCATGAGGAGCCAAGATAAAAGAAACCAAGCAGCGGTACGGTTATGACCCAGATCAAAAACGGCGAACTGACACCACCATAGTTATAGGCACCCCAAAGAATAGCAAAAGTCAGATTTTGTATTGAAATGAACGCCAATAATTCATAGTGGCGCCCGAAATATTTGACAGCAAAGGGAAACAACCAGAACAAAGTGAGGGAGGCGCCAAGAACCCAGACGTGAGGCCACGGTTGCGGATCGTTGAGCAGCAAGAACAGGGTTATCGGGTGGCCCAACAGGGGGCCAAGCAGGTGGGAAATCAGGAACATGCGCGCATTTTTAGTGCGATCAGCATCCTTCAATATATGCTCTGGCAAAAACCAGTTTACAATTGAATCGAGATACAGCTGAATTGAAGTGAGCCTGATACCCATAATTTGTTCCAATCTAAGAAAGTTTGGACCAAATTAGAATAAATCTGTTAACTTCCGGTTATTGCAGGAGTTCATTGAGTTTGTTGATAAAGCAGGCAGGCTATGACAATCTAAAACAGGTAGGCCACTCGTCCGCGGACTGCGTCGATATTTGCATCGAGGTTAGCATTATCAAAATTGCGGAATATTGAATGGAGATAACTCACACCAACTATAATATTGTCGGTGGCCTTGTAATCAACACCGACACCAACCACAGCTCCATAGTCTTCAAGATTGATATTGGTGGTACCATAGGTGATTCCCGCGGTTGCATAGACCAACGCCCTGTCGAGGGTAAAACCTACCCGACCGCGCAGTGAACCGCCTTCCACCACATCAATGAATGACGCTTTGGTGAAGGTAATATCATAATTCGTATAGTCAGCTTCAAGGCCGATTACCAAGTTATCACTGATCTGGTAGTTGAAACCGACAAATGCGCCATAGGTCGATCCGCTGCCATAATCACTGACAATCCCATTGTTGTCCGTGACACGATCGTAACCGATATTCGCACCAACATAAATACCAGTCCAATCATCCACAATTGAACCGCGTAACGCACCGGATGGTCCAGGCTGCGGCGGCGGACTGGAATAGTCTGCGGCGAAAACGGGGCTTACGGAAACACATAAAAATACACTTGCAACGATCTTAAACATAAACACTTCCACAATCGAATTGCCAAGCCGCAGGGCAAAGCGGCTCTTTCAAGACAATATAACCATTACGGTTTATGAACTCTTAACAAGCCACGCCGTTGATTAACCTTAACAATTTAACACAGACCAATGTATATTCAGGGGCAACATTACGCACCAATGCCCCGTTGTTCATTTGCACGAAACTCAAAATCGGGCACTATTTGCAAAACTGCCAAATTTCAGCCAATTCACTGGCTCTAAATTAGCGCACCTAAAATATGGCCTTATAAAGCAGCCACAGGGATGACGAAACTTCGAATGTCTCATCAAGACATTGCTCTTTCAATACGCGCGCAACCGGGTCTTTTGTGTCGAATTCGTTGCACATGCCGCGGGCGTTGGCATATCGGTAGTTTTCAAGCCCGATCAACGCGGCAATAATTCGAACCGCCAAGGCAATTGCGATTACTGTGAACGCGATATCTTTCCAGCTTTTCATTATTCCCCCTTTGAGAACCTGCCCGGTTTTCGCATTCAGATATTGCGAGTGCAGATGATATGTTGCCTCACCTGCTGCGCGTCCAGATCGATTCAAATATAAAGTGGTGTGTAGAATAGTCTGATTCCCGAAGGGTGAAAAGCGGGAGGATTTACTCTTCACCCTTCGGTACTACAGCAAGGTATGTACAATTCAGTTTCAAACAACCAATCCCTGGTGCAGGGGGCAAGGATCCGGATATTACGTTGAAGTCTGAATTGCAATCAGACAGTAGCAACCCATGTGTAAATAAACTTTTAATTGTATTTTATTTTTTTACAACCATCCGAAGTATTTCATAAAAACCGCGATTGGCCCATCATATTGCCCCCACAATATACATTACCAAGCGCGATAATCTGATTGGCATTTGAATTTCTGGAAATATTCTGCTTTCGCTCGACAATGGAATCAATCAATATGGGCTTAAATTATCGAAGCAACGAGGCAATTATGTTCAAACACATTCTCAAAACACTTTCCGGATTAATGGCGGTTATTGCTTTTGTTGTTTTCACAATGAGTTTGTCCGCCCCCGCAGCCGCGCAAACCAATGCCTGTAAAGGACTATCGAAATCCGCCTGCACCCGAAATGACAGCTGTTCTTTTGTCGGCTCCTATACCCGTTCCGACGGAATTAAGGTGAAATCGTTCTGTCGTCGCAAAGCGGGCAAAGCGACCTCAAGCAGCTCGAGCTCCAAAGCCAAGAAAACCACATCTGCACGAAAAACCAGCACCAAAAAGAAATCTACGACCAAAAAGGTCAAAAGTACCAAACCGACAACTACCCAGAAATCTGAAAAGGGATCCAAAAAGAAGCCCAAGGCAAAAAAGTCAACCAGCAGATCCAAAGCAAAAAAGGATGAGCCTAAAAAAGCCAGCAAAAAGAAACCTACCAAGAAGAGCGAACCCAACAAGTCCAGTAAGAAAAAATCCACCAAACCTAAAAAGAAAACAAAAAAGAAGAAGAAAAAAACTGATTCAAACAGTTAGGATCAAAAACAGGAATCCGACGTCGAAACCGTCAGTCAAATTTATGGTGTTGTGTTGAAAATTGCCTTCATTGCAAGTTCTGCCCCGGAGGCCAAAGAGGCGCTATCGCAGCTCGTCGCTATCTACGATAATTATGAACCGGAAAACTCAGATGTCATTGTTGCACTTGGTGGTGATGGTTTCATGTTGCAAAGCCAGCACCAGTTCATGAATTCCGGCATTCCGATTTACGGAATGAACAAGGGGACGGTTGGGTTTTTGATGAACGAGTTTCTCGTTGATGATCTGACTGAGCGCCTCGATGGCGCAATTCAAAGCAGAATTCACCCGCTGCAAATGCGGGCACGAGACAGCGATGGCAACTCTCATAAAGCGCTTGCTATCAATGAAGTATCGTTGTTTCGCCAATCCCATCAGGCGGCCAAACTGAAAATCACCATTGATGCTAAAGTCCGGCTGGCGCAACTTACCTGCGATGGGGTTATGGTGGCAACTCCGCAAGGTTCCACTGCTTACAATCTTTCTGCGCATGGTCCAATTTTACCCTTAAATGCGCCGTTGCTGGCGCTCACACCGGTTAGCGCCTTTCGCCCGCGCAACTGGAAGGGCGCGTTGTTGCCCAATACCGCGAAAGTTCATATTGATGTGATTGCTGCCCATAAACGGCCGGTCAATGCCGTGGCGGACAATACGGAAATCAAGTCGGTGCTTTCGGTCGACATTGCCGAAGATCGGGAATCATTCGGTGTTTTGTTGTTCGACCCTGATCACACCTGGGACGAACGCATTTTGGCAGAACAATTCAGATATTAGTCTCCGGCCTTGCCATTCTATGCAGCAGAACTGATTGCGCGGGCCCGCATCAAGGCTGCATCGCGGGTAACTTCTGCCAAAATACGGCGAAGCAGCGCCAGCAACCTCTGGTCAGGTGCGGTATTCATCGAGCCATATTTTTCAACCACACGTTCCATTACCCGGCGTTGGACATCAATATCATCTTCTGAACTTCCGGCTTCAATTTCATCGCGCCAGGCATCAATTGCAGCAGTAATCGCGGAAATGGCGGATTTTGGCAGGCTGGATCGTTCATATATCGCCCGGAAAGCGGCCGACCTGCCCTGCTGTAAAACTGCCAAAATACGATTTTCGGGAATGCCGGCGAGATTGGCAATCGCAGCCACAAACAAATGTATGTTGCCGCCACAAATCGTGCGAAGCAGAAAAGCAGCTGTCAGTTGGCCTGATTTTCGCAGGTGTTCAACCATTTGAGCGGTTTCTTCTGGCGCGATGTTCATCGCAAGCTGGCTGGTCGCACGGTCGCGAGCTTCGCGCACCACCCTTTTAGCCCGAACCTTGCCCAGCCAAGAGTTCTCCAACACCAGGTTTTCCAGAGCGTTGGCCAGTTCCAGTATCAATGCCTGACGAATTTCGGCGGGCAGGTTTGGTTCTGCCAGCAGTGCTTCGCGAATTTCAGCATGACCGCCAAACATATTTGCAACTGCATGAAGATTTGCGACATCGAGATTAATCGAATTATTTTGAAGCAATGCAAGACTGGCCGCATAATTGCCGTTTTTAATTATTGCGCTGGCGACATAATTTGAAAGTGGTTGCCGACAGGCGATGGCCGTCAGCGCCACGCCATCACCATCGCGGGCAATATCAACCAGCTCAGAATCGAGGAATACCGGCGATCGGCACAACACAATCATTGCTATGTCAGCCTGATCACGTGCAAGAGCAATTATCATGTGACGGGGTGCAAGCGCATGACTTGCCAACGCATCGGCGATTGCATAACGAACTTTTGGTGCCGGGTCATCCAACAGCAATGTTAATGCAGCATCAGCAGCATCCCGCTCGTCTGCAGACATTGCCGGGTCGAGCCTTGCACGGGCAAGAGCAGCCGCGGCATCAGCGCGACTGGATTTTGGGGCATTATTCAGCCAATGAAGAAAACGCTGGACAATCATTTAGGGCCTGTAGGCTAATCTGTTTTAAACATGTGGCACATTCACCACCACACCCACGATTAACGGAAAAGCCTTAACGATCTGTTCACTACGCCCGACAAGGTTTTGTTAAGTATGGGGATTGCCAAAAATGTTTGTATCTTGCCGCTTGCATCGACTGCTATTGGCGGCATAGACTCCGGTTTTGAGCATGGAAAATGACGATGTCTGGACTGTATTTCGAACAATTTTCGGTCGGCCAAACCTTTAATCACGAGTTGACCAAGACGGTTACAGAAGCCGACAATATGATGTTTTCGACCATGACGCTGAACCCTCAGCCGCTTCACATAGACCGGCATTTTGCGCAAAATACCCAATGGGGGCAGCCATTGGTCAATTCGATATTCACCCTTGGCCTTGTCATCGGAATATCGGTTGGCGATACAACCCTTGGAACGACGATCGGCAATCTTGGCATGAGCGATGTGCGCTTCCCGGCCCCGGTATTTCAAGGCGACAGCATTCACGTGGAAACCGAAGTGAAGGCCGTCCGAGCCTCAAAGTCCAAGCCGGATCGCGGCATTGTCACGTTTGAGCATCGTGGATACAATCAAGATAACGTTCTGGTGGCGATTTGTACCCGACAGGCGATGATGCGCAGGAGCGTCAGCTAATGCGGTCATTATTGTTCATTCCAGGCGACAGTGAAAAGAAACTCGCCAAGGGCATCGACAGCGGGGCCGATGTTTTGCTGGTTGATCTTGAGGATTCGGTTTCTCTCGAAAACAAAAAGGAAGCCCGGCGCGTCACAGCACACTATCTGAAAGAAGTTGCTGACAATGCAAACTGCCCACGCATTTATGTTCGGGTAAACAGTTTTGACAGCGAAATGCTTGAAGATGATCTAAATGCGATAATGGCGGCAAAACCGCATGGTATTTTACTGCCCAAATCCGAACATGGCAAAGATGTCACCCGACTTGATTCGCGGCTTGGGGTTTATGAGGCTGAAAACAGAATTGGCGACGGGCTAACCCGCATTGCAGCAATTGTTACCGAAACGGCGATTGGCACCTTGAACGCCGGAACCTATGGCAACCGCAGCCAGCGACTTTCAGCCATCACCTGGGGGGCGGAAGACCTTTCGGCAGATATCGGTTCAATCAAAAAACGCAACAGCGACGGCAGCTACCGCGATATCTTTCGCCATGCTCGCACTGTGACCCTGCTTGGTGCGGTGGCCGCGGCCGTTGCCCCCATCGACACGGTCTTTACGGATTTTCGCGATCAGGACGGTTTGCGCAAAGAATGTGAAGAGGCCGCGATTGATGGTTTTACCGGAAAAATGGCCATCCATCCGGCGCAAGTGGCAACAATTAATGAGGTATTCACACCTTCACAAGAGGCCATTGATCGCGCCAACGCAATCGTTGATGCATTTCACGTGGCGGGCAATCCCGGTGTAATCGGCCTTGATGGAGAGATGCTTGACCGCCCTCACCTTCGTCGTGCCCAGGTCTTGTTGTCTCGCGCAAGAAAACTCAAATAATCCAGCCGGCACCCTATTCTTCGTAAGGCGGACGCATCATCGGGTAAACATTGTCGACCGTATTGAAGTCCATATAACCCAGCCGAGAGACAGGCTTGGTCAAAGTCACATCAAAGCGTCCATCAACAATCGCTTCTTCTGCAATGTGAATACCAACCACCTGCCCAAGTATCAGATAATTGTTTGACCGGTTGCCATCGATATCCAGCGGATTAATAATTTCCACCAGTTTGCATTCAAGCGAAGCATAGGCATTGGCCACCCGAGGACATTTTACCATTTGGCCCGGTGCCTTTTCAACATTGGCAAATTCAAATTCACTGACCTCCGGTGGGCAATCAGCGGAACTCAAATTCATCGCTTCCTTAAGGTTATCACTGGCAAAATTGCAGGTAAACTCACCGGTGTCGGCAATATTTCGTGCATTGTCCTTGATGCCGACAGAACCAAATATTACCATTTTCGGGTTTTCACCGACGGCATTGAAAAAACTGTAGGGAGCAAGATTGGCAATGCCGTCTTTTGACAGGGTAGAAATCCAGCCAATGGGCCGGGGGGAAATAATCGCCTTGAACGGATCGTGAGCGAGGTTGTGCTGGTTGGTTTTTGCTTCGTAAAACACAATTAATACCTTTGTTGGGATTAGAATTTCGAAAATATATCGCTTATTTCCGGTCTGGTCCGGTCGGTTTTAGCG
Organism: Rhizobiaceae bacterium; assembly: GCA_027000565.1. Lineage (GTDB taxonomy): Bacteria > Pseudomonadota > Alphaproteobacteria > Rhizobiales > Rhizobiaceae > SZUA-100. The sequence continues at coordinate 8,419 of JALTNS010000155.1, forward strand.
ATATGATTGCTTCCAATATGTACCATTCCGGCGATCTGCTCACCCTTATTCAGACCCAGCAATTCAGTTGCCTTGCGGCTTCTGGTAAACCAGCCGGTCAACCATTGTGCCTCGTAGCCCATTGCATTGCAGGCGACCAGCATCAACATTGTCGCGGCCCCGGCTGACAATACCTGCTCATAATCGGGAACAGCGGAATTTTCGATGGTTTTTGAAATCACACCGATAACCAGCGGCGCGGAAAGAAAACGCTCCAGTTCTACCTGACGTTTTTCCAAAGGCGATGAACCCGCCTCCTCATCCGACAATTGCTGAAATTTTTTTACCAGTTCAACGCGCGCCTCATTGCCATATTCAACAAAACGCCAGGGCTGGAGTTTCTTGTGATCAGGAACCCGCGAGGCGATTTCAATCAGGATCTGGATTTCAGCCTCACTTGGTGCAGGCTCAACCAGCGTCATCGCCAAACTGGAGCGCCTGGATCTCAGATAGTCTACAAGTTCGTTCAATATCGGGTCTCCGGTGGTTGGTGCTGTTTTACCACGCTTGGCAATTGGACAAGATGGCTGTAATAACCAAAAGCATCTGCCGCTTCAATCCCGCCACAATTGTTATTCAATTAAGTCTCCCTATGAGCCTAGTGAAACTACTTAAATCCGCTGCTTTGGCCGTCATTTTGTTGGCAATGCCAAACGGTGCCATAACATTTCCGGTTGTCAACGCGCAGGAGGCGCAGCCGCCGGTGAATAATTATGCGCGACCATCAGACAATACCGGTCGGCAAAAACTCGAATCCGAATTGATATTAGAAGCCCGGCTGACCAAAGACGGCGAACCAATTGAACGGGGTCTGGTCTGGCGGGTGTTTTCAGCCCGCGCCGATGCGGAAGGAAAACTGCCAGTTGTTGGCAGCGGCAAAGGCGGCACGACCTCCTTCAGCCTGCCAAGTGGCACCTATCTTGTTCACACCTCGTTTGGCAGGGCCGGTGCAACCAAACGAATTACCCTTGGGACAGGTGGCGCGCGTGAAGTATTTGTGCTCAATGCCGGTGGGCTGAAGTTGAATGCGATGGCCGGAAACCGGAAAATCGTCAGTAAAAACCTGCTGTTTTCGATCTTCACGCTTGAAGGTAAAGACACCAACAATCCAAAAGCCATTGCGCGCAATGTATCTGCTGGCCGGATTGTCCGGCTGAACGCCGGAACCTATCACGTGGTTTCTGAATATGGTAAAATCAACGCCACAGTGCGTGCGGATTTAAGAGTCACAGCTGGCAAACTGACCGAAGCAACATTGCTGCACCGGGCGGCCGAAATTACCCTGAAACTGGTCAGTGAAAAGGGCGGGGAGGCAATTGCCGACACCGCTTGGTCAGTGGTTTCCGAGCAGGGAGACAAAATTCTCGAAAGCACCAATACATTTCCCAAAATGGTGCTGTCCAACGGTGATTACACCGCATCTGCAATAAACGGCGGCGAAGTTTATACTACGGATTTCAAGGTTGTAGCCGGAAAAAACAGCGAGATTGAAGTTCTGGCTTCAAAATAGTTCTATTTGTTTTTTGAGCGATATTGTACTGCCAACCAGTCGCTGATTTCCCTGATTGCCCGGGTGCCCTCTGGCACGACTTTAGTGAGATTTACAAATGCGTGCACCTGTCCTGGAAAATGACGATGGGTGACTTCGACCCCGGCAGCGGTCAGTTTTTCAGCATATTGCAACCCGTCATCGGATAGCGGATCAAACCCGCCGGTAACGATAAAAGCTTCAGGTAACCCATTCATGTTTTCGGCAAAAAGTGGCGAAAACTTTGGATCACTATAATCCGTAAACTCACCGGCATATTGATCACGGTACCAAGCCATACGGTTCCTGGGCAGGACATAAGCCTGTTCAAGCTGGTTGACCGATTCCGAATTGAGGTTGCCATCGGTTACCGGATAGATCAGCACCTGAAACTGTGGCACCGGACCGTTGGAATTTTTGACCTGTTGGGCAACCACCGCGGCAAAACATCCGCCTGCGCTGTCACCACCGACGCCAATACATGCAGCATTAATTCCCAGTTCCTGTGCTTTGGCGACAATATCGTGATAACCGGCGGTCGCATCATCGACCCCCGCCGGAAACGGGTGTTCGGGTGCAAGGCGGTAATCGACCGCAACCACGATTCCGCCCGACCATTTTGCCAGTTTGGCGCAAAGTTCATGGTGGCTTTCCAGATCACCCTGAATGAAACCGCCGCCATGATAATAGACCATGGCAGGGAGAAGTTTGGATGGATCAGATTGATCGCTGTAAAGCCGGGCCTTTATCGGACCATCGGCACCAGCAATTTCGATGTCCTCAATACGAGCCAGCGGTGGGGCTTTGCTGTCAAGCATTTTAGCGGTTTTGGCAAGTTGAATGCGGCTTTCCTCTACCGTTGGCAACTGGTCGCCACCACGAATATGGTTGGCCAGCCGACCAACAGCATAGGCCTTCGGGTCAATCATTTCTCCACGAAATGTATCCCGGTCGGGATTGAGCAGTTTGACAACAGAACCTGGCAAATAGACCGAAATCAAACTACCGAGCATTGCAATTTTTGACATGATTCAACTTTCGCCGTCGGTGAGTGTGTCTTTTCGATGTTAGGGCCAGAACCCCTTAATGTCACTCTGTCTACATTTTCCGCCTGACATCCGGTGGAATGGCTTCATCTGCCAACAATTTTGTTGCCTCCACCAGAGTCATGGACGTCTGGTTGCGGGATCCGAGCCGACGAATATTGACGGTGCCTTCTTCTGCTTCACGCATGCCGCAAACAACAATAACCGGCACTTTGGCCAGCGAATGTTCTCGCACCTTGTAATTGATCTTTTCGTTGCGGAAATCGGTTTCAACCCGCAGTCCTTGCGCTTTCAACCGGGCTGCAACTTGTTCACCATATTCGTCCGCATCGGAAGTAATGGTTGCAACAACCACCTGCAATGGTGCCAGCCATAGCGGAAAATGCCCGGCATGATGTTCAATCAAGATGCCCAAAAAGCGCTCGAGCGACCCAAACATCGCCCGGTGCAACATAACCGGACGAACCTTGTCAGAATTGCTGTCGATATAGAATGCGTCCAGCCGTTCAGGCAACATCATGTCAACCTGATTGGTGCCGCATTGCCAATCACGGCCAATGGCATCACGCAACACATATTCAAGTTTGGGACCGTAAAAAGCCCCCTCGCCCGGGTTCAGCGTCCATTCCTTGCCGGATGCATCAATGGCCTCGCGCAAGGCATCTTCCGCCTTGTCCCAGAATTCATCAGCACCAATACGTTTTTCCGGACGATCAGAAAACTTGATGTGCACGTCAGTGAAACCAAAATCTTCATAGATTGAAAGAATCAGATCGTTAATCTTGAGACTTTCTTCGGTGATCTGGTTTTCCATGCAAAACACATGGGCATCGTCTTGAGTGAAAGCCCGCACCCGCATCAAACCGTGCAGTGCACCGGACGGCTCGTAACGCATAACATTGCCAAATTCCGCCAATTTCAGCGGCAATTCGCGATAGGAACGCAGGCCGTTTTTGAAAATTTGCACATGGCCCGGGCAGTTCATCGGTTTAATGGCAAATACCCGTTCATCCTCGGTTTCAGTGATAAACATGTTTTCGTGGTATTTTTCCCAGTGGCCGGAAGCTTCCCACATCGCACGATCAAGAATTTGCGGTGTATTAACCTCCAGATAACCCGCTTCCTGCTGGCGACGGCGCATATAGTCGATCAACACAGAAAACAGCGTCCAGCCTTTCGGATGCCAGAAGACAACGCCCGGCCCCTCTTCCTGAAAATGAAACAGGTCCATTTCGCGGCCAAGTTTACGGTGGTCGCGCTTTTCGGCTTCTTCGCGCATCGTGATGTAGGCATCAAGCTGCTTTTGATCAGCCCAGGCGGTGCCGTAGATCCGGGTCAACATTGCATTGTCGGAATCACCGCGCCAATAGGCACCGGCAATGCTCATCAGCTTGAACGCTGTCCCCACCTGCCCGGTTGAAGCCATATGTGGCCCTCGGCAAAGGTCAAACCAGTCGCCTTGTGAATAAATCTTAAGGTCTTCACCATCGGGAATGGCATCTATCAGCTCAAGTTTGTAATTCTCACCTTTTGCGGCAAAAACTTCTCGCGCCTTTTCCCGCGACCAGAATGATTTTTCAAAAGGCCTGTTGCGCTGGATAATCTCGCGCATCTTTTTTTCGATTTTTGGCAGGTCTTCCGGCGTAAACGGTTCATTACGGGCGAAATCGTAATAAAACCCGTTTTCAATAACCGGCCCGATTGTTACCTGTGTGCCGGGAAAAAGTTCCTGCACCGCTTCTGCCATCACGTGAGCGGCATCATGGCGGATAAGTTCGAGCGCGCGTGGATCATCGCGGGTTACAATTTCGATTGATCCATTGCTCACAATCGGATCGGCAAGATCCTGCAACTCGTCATTGAGAGAAATTGCCACCGACTTTTTTGACAGTGATTTTGAAATTCCTTCGGCGATCTGGCGGCCGGTAGTACCGGAAGTAAATTCTTTGATTGAGCCATCGGGAAATGAGAGGGAAACAGGCGCATCGGCCATGAGGTGTTCTCCTTGTTCCAGTCCCGCATACGAACGCGGGTGGGTTTAAATATATTTTTGCTGTTTAGTCGAATTGGCAAATTCGTCAAGGGTGATGGACCGTTCAAACCTGCTCTTTCGACAAATACCGCATTATTCGATTTGATCTGAAATCCGCTTTTTTAACTGACCCAATGGTCGCAACAGCGAATCCTCTGCGTTACACAGATCAATCCGTCCTCGTAGGCAAATTTACTCCACGGATATCGAAAAGCGACAAATTTTGAAGATTGAACAAAAAGCGACTAAATTTTTATAAATATATAATGCAATTTTTGCGAGAGGCTATTTTGTATGTTAGTTCTTCTTAATATTTAACTCTACCCTCAATTGTAATTTATCCTTCCCTTACGTTATTTCCAATTCTACTTTAATATTTTACTATGCATCGACAAGTTTTAACTCTTCATTTAACTGCACCTGTCCATTTTCTTTAAATTAATTTGATCCTGATCAATTCTTTTATATAATTATGCTGTAGATTGTGATTCAGTTTTGACGATGCTTGGAATCCCGCCCTGCTGTTGTTCATGGCGGGATTGCGCATTGGTACTGGTATTTCAGCGCCAATTTCGCTGGCCGTCAAATGCACAAATATTAACAAAAACAGACAACGGTACGAGGTTTGAATCATTGCAATGCGTTTCATGGTTATCTATGGCAGCACAAATGGACATGCCAGAAAGCTTTCTAAAATAGTTGCAGCTAGATTAGGCGATCTTGGCCACCAAATTGAATTGCTGGATAGTACCCGCGAACTGATTGTTCTTGATATCGGTTCCTTCGACGCCGTTATAATTGCCAGTTCGGTTCATCAAGGCCGTCATCAGAAGTCTATCACGGATTTCGCTTCTACTAACCTCAAAGAGCTGCAAAAACGCCCAACCATGTTGATTTCAGTTAGTCTTTCCAGCGCTTTTCAAGAAGGTGAGGCTGCGGCCCAAAGCTATGTCGAATATTTCATCAACCAAACCGGACTGGAACCCAACAAAATATCAAAGGTGGCGAGCAGGTTACCAGATGATCACCACAGTTTTTTCCTGGATCAAATCGCCGAACACAGTGAACTGATTATCGAAGAAAAACCAAAACCGGTTACAGAATTTACCGATTGGATTGGGCTTGAAACAGAAGTCAGGGAATTTGTAGAATTTGTTTCCGGAGATCCACCGGTTTCCCACATGTGGAGCGAACCACCTTCGGGCGATATGAATCAGCCGGAATATGGTCGCCCAACTCCGCGGGAACGAGGTCAAATTACAAGTGAGGTGGTAAAGCTGTTCTGCGGCGAACGCATATGTATTGAGATGACCAGACTGTTTAGAAAAAAAATTAGCACCACCACAACCTTTCTCTCTATGGATTTGCCTGAATGGCTGGATCTGGATGAAAAATCCGGAGAAATGAATGGCATTGTTCCAGAATATTCAGACGACCATCATCCGGTTGAATTCACTGTTTACACAGTTGATCATGGCGATCTTTCCGCCAAGGCAAAAATCGCGCTGGAATGTTGCAACAAGATCCCCACACCAATTACCTCCGATATGGTTTTCGAGTTTTCGGAAGGTGATACGGTCATTCTTGGAACCGTAAAGTTCTTTGTAGAATCCGGCCTCAATATCGATGGGTACCTGTTCGCCGAAACCGGATTGCCAGCTGGTCTGGAAATTAAACGGGAAAACGGGGTGATCACGGGGACCATAGAAGCAGGAACGGCAAGAGAGGAACTTTATAAAGTCGAGGTTTCGGCAACAGAACCAAAAGCTGACGGATGCGGTGCAAGCATTAATCTATATCTTAACGTCAGCTAAAAAGTTTGGCTAAAGCCGGTCATCATTAAATGGAAACCTGTGAGCACCGGTATTTTGTGATTTAGCAAGAAGCACAAATTGCCGTGATGTGACCACCTCAAGATTTGCGCACCGCTGCCCGAAACGCAAAAGAACACGCTTGAAGGATTGCAATTTACGTAAAAGTATCAAAGGCTTGCGAAGACACCGGTTTGAATGTGTTTTCCACCCGGATTTGCAAGGTTCCAGGCCCGATATAACGGGCACGAACTATCTGCAACAAACTCTAATCTGGCACCCGGTCAATACCGTGAGTACCAAACGGGCCGCATCGCCCTACCCTTTTAGCGGCAAGCCAGCCACCGCGAATGAGGCCGTGCCGGGCAATCGCTTCATATGCATATTCCGAGCAGGTTGGCAGATGGCGACAGGAATTGCCAATAAATCCCGATAGAGTCAGTTGATAAAACCGTACAAACCCGACGCCCAGCAGACGCCCGGGGGTTTTACGCCAGGGGCCCTGATAGTTGCGTGACCTTACAGATTTATCGTTGTTCGCCATGGCCTTATGCCTGCTCTTTGGTACTCTGAATCAAATTTTGCGCGGCTTTATCGCCACCATCAGTTTGAATTTGATCAAGCGCATCAACCACCGCATCAAACACCAATAATGTTGAAGCGTGCCGGGCCTTGTGATTTTTCACCGGTTCAAGATACCGAAGGTCCGCAAACCGACCCTCTGGCGGTGGACCATCCGATTTCAGCATTTGCTGCATTGTTTTTCGCACCTGGCGCATTTCTTCGCCGGTTGCGCCAATAATATTGGCGGAAACAATTGCCGACGACGCTTGGCCCAATGCACATGCCTTGACGTTGTGGGCATAATCGGAAACCACACTGTCGTCCATTTTCAAATCAACAATTACTGTCGATCCACACAGTTTTGAATGGGCCTTGGCGCTGGCATCGGGCGCATCCAACCTGCCGGTTCGGGTAATATTGCCGGCAAACCCCAGGATTTTAGCGTTGTAAACGTCGTCTATCATTGGACCATCTTAGCCGTGATTTTAGAAATCGTCTCAAATAATTTGGTAATTATTCGGCTTTTCATATATATAGGGTTCAGGCGCATTGGATAACAGGGGGTTTCCCTATAATTGAGCCTGTAATGTAGACCCGTCAAGTCAGACCCTATTGAGGCCATAAATGGACGCTATTGCCCCTAAAATTGAACCGGAAAATGACCGGGAAACCCTTGCCAATAGCAAGGCTGCAGAACGCCCAAGCCGCGAAGAGGCCGAAGCTGCGGTGCATACATTGCTTCGCTGGATTGGCGACGATCCTTCACGTGAAGGGCTGCTTGATACACCAGCGCGCGTGGTAAAAGCCTATGAAGAGTTGTTTTCCGGCTATACTAAATCTGCTGCGGAAATGCTCGGACGCACCTTTGACGAGGTGGCCGGATACGATGATATCGTACTGGTGAAATCGATTCCGTTTCATACCCATTGCGAACACCACATGGTGCCGGTCGTGGGCAAGGCGCATGTGGCTTATTTACCGAATGGCTCGGTGCTGGGACTTTCCAAAATTGCCCGGGTTGTGGATCTTTTTGCCCGGCGCCTGCAAACGCAGGAATCACTAACCGCGCAGATTGCCGCTTCCATTCAAGACAGTCTTGATCCCAAAGGGGTAGCTGTAATGATTGAGGCAGAACACATGTGCATGTCGATGCGCGGCATTGAAAAACAGGGCTCGACCACACTTACCACCACCTTTACCGGTGCGTTCAAGAATGATCCTGACGAACAGGTTCGATTCATGACCATGTTGCGTATGAGCGACTAAAAGGCAATCTATCCATGGCCAAATCGCTCTTTCCCGCACCGGGAAACAAAACCGAACAGGAGAATGGCAGCGTATTTTCTCCCAAGTTTGGCGTAGACGGGCTGATAACTGCAATCGTATGTGATGCAAGCACCGGCAAACTGCTGATGGTTGGTCATATGAACGCGCTTGCTCTGCAACGAACACTGGAAACCGGCGAAGCATTTTTCTGGAGCCGTTCACGCAATGAGCTTTGGCACAAAGGCGCCACATCCGGCAATGTTCAAAAAATTGTTGAACTCTCAACCGATTGCGATCAGGACGCATTGTTGTTGAAAGTCGAAGTCGCGGGCCATGGCGCCACATGCCATACCGGACAAAATTCATGCTTTTACCGAACAGTCGAAATTGAGGACGGAAAAACCCGTTTGGTAAACAGTGGAGACAAACCGTTGTTTAACCCTGCAGATGTTTACGGTGCTGAAGATTAACCTTGAAGCACAATTCTCTCGAATTTTCATTGTTTAGATAGAATTTTTTGCCAATCTTTCCAAGGACAAACGGGAAGTGGAGCAGACATGTTGCTGCGAAAAGCATATGAGCGGGATAGTACCGGACCGGAAACGGACCAGGATATTCTTGCAGACCATATCGACGATGGCGAAAGCAATGTGATGCCATTGCATCCGCAGCAGGTTCCTGCGATTGCAATTGCTTTGGGTGGTGGTGCAGCCCGTGGATGGTCCCACATCGGTGTTCTGAAAGCATTCGACGACGCCCGGGTTCCAATCAGCCTCATTGCCGGAACATCCATTGGCGCACTGGTTGGTGCCTGTTATCTCGCTGGGAAACTTACCGAGCTTGAAAAATTCGCCTGCGGTTTAACCCGCAGAAAACTGGTTGGATTGCTCGATTTAAGCCTGCGGGGAAGTGGAATTATTTCGGGCATGAAACTTGCTGAACGCATGAAGGAGCATCTACACAATGTTTCTTTCGACGACCTCTCCCAGCCATTTATTTGCGTGGCAACCGAGATTTCAACAGGTCATGAAATATGGCTTAGCGAAGGAACGGTGATTGATGCTATCCGGGCTTCTTATGCACTTCCAGGTATTTTCGAACCGGTATTGCATGAAAACCGGATATTGGTGGATGGTGCCCTGGTTAATCCCGTCCCGGTATCGGTATGCCGTGCCCATGGCTCACAAATGGTGGTGGCAATCAATCTCAATTCCGACATCAGCGGTCGTGCGATGGTTATTCGCAACAAAAAGGTTGGTTTGAAAAAACCGGCTGCAAGCAGCAGAAGCGGTCATGGTGCCCGCTCCGGAAACCTCGCCAGCAATCGTTCAACCATGCGAAATCTGTTAGGTGGTGGCAACCCGAAACCCAGCCTCAGCAGCGTGATGGTCGAATCCTTCAACATAATCCAGGATCGTATCGCGCGTTCGAGGCTTGCCGGAGATCCACCGGATTTGACCATCGGTCCAGGTGTTGCCCACATTGGTCTTGCTGAATTTCACCGTGCGGAAGAGGCAATCGAAATTGGTTACAATGCTGCACTGGCGCGCATGGATGATATCAAATGCCTCTCGGAAGCGATGGCCGTGTAGTCAGACTGTTGCAATGTAATTTCGAATATCTTCAGCTTCTTTTTCAATAACTTCAATGCGCCGTTTGACCACGTCACCTATGGAAATAACGCCAATCAGCTTTCCATCGCCAGTTACCGGTAAATGGCGAAAACGCTTATTTGACATAATCCCCATAACAGTTGTTACCGCATCATTTTCTGAGCAGGTAACTACATTCTTGGTCATGTGAAGGGCCGCCGGATCACCTAGAATATCTGCGCCCTTGCTTGCCAATGAGCGCACAATATCGCGCTCGGATAATATTCCCGCAATGGAACCATCTGAATTGGTGATCAATATTACCCCAATTCCTTTTTCTTCCAGCAATTTAAGCGCATCGGTCACCGTCGCCATAGTATCTAGAGCAATGATATTTCGTCCTTTTTCATCAAGGATCGATGCAACTGTCATAACAATTTCTCCTCATTTTTAGGTACTAATTGTGGCACAATTTCCCCAATCAGCGCCAGCTTGCCGGATACAGTATGCCCGAAATGGGTATAAAATGCCATCGCCATCAAACAATACCGCGATAAACTGCAGAATTTGGTCAATCAATAGTGGCCGCTTCGGCCTATCGGATCAAACAACGAAAATGCCAGAATGCCAAACACAAAACCGCCCACGTGAGCTTCCCAGGCAATTTTCACATCTTCACCGGCAATTGGTGCCAATCCTGTCCCAAAAAGAAAATTGAGCGCCAACCACACACCGACAAACAACAAAACACTGCGATTTGTAAGCGCCTGCGATAGACTTAGGGCCGGTGGCTGATAGCTGCCTCCGCGCATTTGACCTGCTGCCAATCCGCCCGGACCAAGGATAAACCGGCTTGCCGCGCCCAAATAGGCCGAAACGCTGGCTGATGCGCCGATAACCGGCGTTACGTCATTCATATTGGTGATGAAATGAGCAAGCGCACCGGCAATTGCGGCAATTAACGAGAATGCCAGGAACCTTGAAGCGCCAAATCGTTTAGCAACAACACTGCCAAAAGCCACCATCCACAGCAGATTGACAAAAACATGGGTCCAGTCTCCATGCAGAAAGGCGTAACTCATAAAAGACCAATAGCGCGATGCCGGAAACGGCACCTGCTCAAGCGGATAGGTGAAATAGGCGGGTATAAACGAAAATTGCAGGATCAGCTCAAAATCCTGTTGGGGTGTCAGCAGATACATCCGGGCCACGTGAATGAGTATCAGCAAGGCGACAAGGGCGGTAATAACCGGCGGAATATTCACCGCTGGTTGACGTTCGGGTGTCGTTTGCCAGTTTTCACCCTGCTCCGGTGGTATGTGTGAATATTTATCCAAATGCGTCGCCTGCTTTTCGAAAGATATGTTAACAGACTTCAATTAGGCGTATTTTTCTACAATGAAAACACTGCCGACAAAAAAAGACGCCCGATGTTTTCACATCGGGCGCTGGTCGTTTCCCCTGCAATTTCCGTCCCACACGGATTATACAAGTTCTATCAAAAGTTTAGCCGAATTATTTGTGCTGTCAAACAGTTCGGAATTTGCTGGAGCAACGCTTGCGCAATCGCTCAGTGGACTGTCAGATTAGTGCCACAAGATCGCAACAAATACCAATGAAAGGTTTTGTTAAGGTTAACAATCAAAGGCAAATACCCGAAATAGGTTAAAACCGGAATACTTTTGCTTCTCTTCGATGAATAGAGCATTATTGGCATGAATTGTGCTGTTTCTATCGCTGAAAGGCGACACTTGCGTGGAATGTGCCCAACTGGAACATTCAACAAGCTGAACACGTTCATCGAGCCAGACAATGCCGTTTTTGGTGATGTTTGAATGATCGAACGTTTCAAAATGACACGATCCCGTCGCTTGGACAAAAAATTCAGGGGAGACCGGAACATGAAACAGCAACAATCAATCAAGCTTCATGCATACTGGAGAGAGTTGTTTGCTGATGGCAACATTCCGGAACGCAGCGCAATTGAGCCAATGGCGATCCGCGATATTCTTGGCGATACATTCATTCTCGAATTTGAACCTTCGGGCAACACTGTCTATCGATTGGCAGGAACCCGACTTTGCGCCGCTTATGGCGGCGAATTAAAAGCCACTTCTTTTACCAGGATGTGGGCAGGCAAAGACGATGAAACTATTGCCAATATTCTGGATTCTGTCGGTGAAGAAAACGTAATGGTACTAATTGGCTGTTCGGCAATTTCAAAAAGTGGCCGAGGCCTGTCTTTGGAAACCCTGATCCTGCCACTCCTCCAAGAAGGCGAAAAGCACAAGCGGCTGCTCGGCATCACAACGCCAGTCAGCAGACCCTACTGGCTTGGTATGGATCCAATCTCAACATTAAGCCTGAGCAGTTTGCGTATCATAGATCCGGCGCTTGACGAGCAACCTTTTAACACACGGTTTACCATGATCCGGCAAAAAACCGACCCAGTTGCGCTTCCCGTTCGCCCAAGCAGACGGGTAAAACACCTCACCATTCTCGAAGGAGGAAGGTCAGAAAGGTCAAATGACCAGGGGTTGAATGCCTGAAACAAGGACCGCGTTACCTGATATTAACCTTCAATCATATATTATGGACTGCACAAAAATGTACACAGGCTTTTAATACCAGGCGACCCGACAATGCTTGAAATCAGTACGAGCGTCACAGACAATTCCATCCCGATGGAACGCAGGAATTACCAGCGTGTTTCTGTTACCTTGTTTGGTCGTTTCATGCTTGAAGACAAAAGTGAATATGCCTGTCAGATTACAAACATGTCGCCTGGTGATGCCGGGTTTGGAACCGAATGCCCCGGCAAAGTCGGGGAGCACATTGTGGTATATGCCGATCACATAGGCCGATTTGAAGGTACAATTTCCCGTATTTACGCAGATGGCTTTGCCATGTCTGTCAATGCCAGTGATCGAAAAAAAGACAAACTGGCCGCCAAACTCACTTGGCTGTCAAATCAAAGCGACCTGGGTCTGCCAGAAGATCGCCGCCATGACCGAACCGTGCCGCGCGACCCAACTTCCAATCTGGTGCTCGAGGATGGCCGTAACTATCCTTGCAAGATAATAGATCTTTCGATGTCGGGTGCCGCTGTTAAATCAGAAGTCAAGCCGGCAATTGGTGCTATTGCCAGCCTTGGTTCAATGCGCGGGCGGGTAGTCAGGCATTTTGACAATGGTATTGCACTGGAATTTTTCGCGGTGCAAAAACGCGAATCCCTGACTAATTTCCTGAAAATGTAATTTACTGGCGTATTTCCTGTTGAATTACGACCTCTATTGCTGCGCATTTAACCGGTCACG
>JALTNS010000156.1 GCA_027000565.1 Rhizobiaceae bacterium
TGTCAATATCGATTGTCGTGAGGAAGGTTCGGCACTTAATCCTTCGTTTGGCCGTTCCAGTTATCTGTTCAACTCCACCATTGACGGCATCGAAGATGCCGGTTTGCTGATGATTGTCGGGGCCAACCCGCGATTTGAAGCGTCAGTGCTTAATGCACGTATCCGCAAACGCTGGCGTACCGGCAATCTGCAGGTGGCAGTGATTGGCGAGCAGGCTGATCTGACTTACGATTATCACTATGTTGGTGCCGGACCGGATATGATCAAACAGTTTGTTGATCACGCACCAACCAAAACCGAAAAACCTATGTTCATCATCGGCCCCGGTGCCTATACCCACAAGGACGGGGTCGGCGTTATGGCAGCCCTTGCCAGGGCGGCCAAATCTCTCGGAGTGGTGAGCGAAGGGTGGAACGGCTTTAATGTTTTGCATACGGCAGCGGGCCGGGTAGGCGGGCTGGATCTTGGTTTTGTTCCAGGCAATGGTGGCAAGAACACCGCGGATATGGTGGCAGACACCGAACTGTTGTTCCTGCTTGGAGCCGACGAACTGGATATGATGCGCCGGACGCGCGGCTTTACGGTCTATATAGGCAGCCACGGCGATGTTGGTGCGCACCATGCGGATGTGATATTGCCCGGTGCCGCCTATACTGAAAAATCGGCAACATGGGTCAATACCGAAGGGCGCGTTCAGATGGGAACCCGAGCGGCTTTCGCACCGGGTGATGCTCGCGAAGACTGGGCAATATTGCGGGCTCTTTCTGATGTTCTTGGTCACAAATTGCCATTTGACTCTCTGGCTCAATTGCGTTCAAAGCTGTATGAGGATTTCCCGCATTTTGCGGCTCTTGACGAGATTTCAAAAAGTGATGACAGCGGCGTGGTCGAACTGGCAAAAGGCAAAATTGGACGGCTGGGCAAGAGCGGATTTGTCTCTCCGATAAGCGATTTTTACCTGACCAATCCTATTGCCAGATCATCAGCAGTTATGGCCGAATGTTCTGCACTGGCTGGCGGGCGAAAACTGGAGGCGGCTGAGTAATTCTCATGGAACCAGGCTTTGTCGACACATATGTAATTCCGGGGCTCATTATGTTGGGCCAAAGCGTGCTGCTGCTTGTGGCGCTGCTGATTTTCACCGCTTACATTCTTTATGCCGACCGAAAAATATGGGCTGCTGTGCAAATGCGGCGCGGGCCCAATGTGGTTGGGCCGTGGGGGCTGTTGCAGGCGTTTGCGGATTTTCTCAAATTTGTACTGAAGGAACCTGTTGTACCGGCGGGTTCCAACAAGGTTGTTTTCCTTATGGCGCCGCTGGTAACGGCTGTTATGGCTATGGCTACATGGGCGGTTGTCCCGATCAATGAAAATTGGGCAATTGCTGATATAAATGTTGGAATTCTTTATGTTTTTGCCTTTTCTTCACTTGAAGTTTACGGCGTTATCATGGGCGGCTGGGCGTCCAATTCCAAATATCCTTTCCTTGCCGCACTTCGTTCGGCTGCCCAAATGGTTTCCTACGAGGTTTCCATCGGGTTTGTAATCGTCACCGTACTGTTGGTGACGGGGTCACTCAATTTGACGGCAATTGTGTTGTCACAGCAAGATGGTCTGGGCACCATGCTGGGCCTGTCTAATTCATTCCTTGACTGGAACTGGCTGGCGCTGTTTCCAATGTTCATAATATTCTTCATTTCGGCTCTGGCGGAGACCAACCGGCCACCATTTGATCTGCCAGAAGCTGAATCGGAACTTGTTGCCGGTCACATGGTTGAATATTCTTCAACCCCGTTCCTGCTGTTTTTCCTCGGCGAGTATATTTCGGTAGTCTTGATGTGCGCGCTTACCACCATCCTGTTTTTGGGCGGTTGGCTGCCACCGTTTGATTTTGCGCCATTTACCTGGGTGCCCGGTCCGGTCTGGTTCATCTTGAAAGTCATGATGGTGTTTTTCGCCTTTTCAATGGTCAAGGCATTTGTTCCGCGTTACCGCTACGACCAGTTGATGCGCCTTGGCTGGAAAGTATTCCTGCCGATCTCGCTGTTCATGGTATTTCTGGTGGCGCTGGTTTTGCAATTAACCGGTTGGGCGGCATAGGAGGGTATTATGGCAAGATTTGATCAAGCAGCAAAATCACTCCTGTTAAAAGAGTTTGTTTCAGCATTCTTTTTGTCGATGCGCTATTTCTTTGCGCCCAAGGCGACGATCAACTATCCGTTTGAAAAAGGTCCGATCAGCCCGCGGTTTCGTGGTGAACACGCCTTGCGGCGTTACCCCAATGGGGAAGAGCGCTGCATTGCCTGCAAGTTGTGTGAAGCTATTTGCCCGGCACAGGCGATTACCATTGAAGCCGGGCCACGCAACAATGATGGCACCCGCCGCACGGTGCGCTATGACATTGATATGGTGAAATGCATTTATTGCGGGTTTTGTCAGGAAGCCTGCCCGGTTGATGCCATTGTCGAGGGACCAAATTTCGAATTTGCCACGGAAACCCGTGAAGAACTTTATTATGACAAGGACCGGCTGCTTGCCAATGGCGACCGCTGGGAACAGGAACTGGCACAAAATATCGCTCTGGATGCGCCTTATCGATAGAATTCGGCAAGGCACAGCAGGCAGGAATGAAATGATTGAAATGATACAACTGATGAAAATCATGAACAAAACAGGTGGCGAACAATGGCTATATTGACAACGCTGTTCTTTTACCTGTTTGCCGGCACAGCGATTGGTGCGGCACTGATGGTGATCTCATCGAAGAATCCGGTTCATTCGGTTTTATTCCTTATACTGACATTTTTTAATGCAGCTGGCCTGTTCATGCTCGCCGGGGCGGAGTTTCTGGCGTTCATATTGATCGTGGTCTATGTCGGTGCGGTCGCCGTATTATTCCTGTTTGTGGTGATGATGCTGGACATTGATTTTGTCGAATTACGACAGGGGTTTTTGCAATATCTGCCGGTTGGCTCGATTGTAGGCCTGGTGCTGATTGCCGAATTGCTGATTGTGATGGGAGCTTCAATTTTAACGCCGGATGTCGCCGGTACGGCATTGCAACCAATACCGGAATTGGCGGAACGCTCAAACATCGCCGCGCTCGGTGATCTGCTTTATACCCGGTATGTTTTCTTCTTCCAGCTTGCGGGCCTTGTGCTGCTGGTGGCGATGATTGGTGCAATTGTATTGACCCTTCATCACCGGCCCAAAGTGCAACGGCAAAATATTGCTGATCAGGTGGCGCGCACCAAAGAAACTGCAATTGAAATCAAACAGGTCGATTCGGGAAAGGGCATCTGATGAAAAAGAACAGCCATTCAGAACTTCACCCCGGCCGGAGGGTGCGATTATGGAAATAGGCATTTCCCATTATCTTACCGTTGGCGCCATCCTGTTTACCATCGGGATTCTTGGAATATTTCTCAATCGGAAAAACGTCATCATTATTCTGATGTCGATTGAGCTGATTTTGTTGGCGGTCAATCTGAATCTGGTCGGGTTTTCTCAACAACTGGGCGATTTGACGGGTCAGGTTTTTGCGCTGTTTATTTTGACAGTGGCGGCTGCGGAAGCCGCAATCGGTCTGGCAATTCTTGTGGTCTTCTTCCGAAATCGCGGTTCCATCGCGGTTGAAGATGTCAATATGATGAAGGGCTAACACTTATGTATCAAGCCATCGTCTTTTTGCCGCTGATCGGATTTTTAATCGCCGGGTTGTTTGGCAAATCCATTGGTGCCAAGGCCTGTGAATACATCACCTCCGGCTTGCTGGTGCTTGCCGCGATTCTTTCCTGGGTTGCTTTTATTTCGTTTGGTCTTGGCGATGACAAGGCGTTTATCGTGCCGGTTATGCGCTGGATCAACTCTGGCAATTTGAATGTAGACTGGGCGCTTTACATCGACACGCTGACAGTTGTGATGCTGGTGGTGGTCAATACAGTTTCGGCATTGGTGCACATTTATTCGATTGGCTATATGCACAACGACCCGCATCGTCCGCGGTTTTTTGCCTACCTGTCGTTGTTCACATTCGCCATGTTGATGCTGGTAACAGCAAGCAACCTGATGCAGATGTTCTTTGGTTGGGAAGGGGTGGGGCTTGCTTCGTACCTCTTGATCGGCTTCTGGTACAAAAAACCATCAGCCAATGCGGCGGCTATGAAAGCTTTCATCGTAAACCGGATTGGTGACTTTGGTTTTGCACTTGGCATCTTTGGTGTGTTTGTGTTGTTCGGTTCGATTAATCTGGAATCGGTATTTGCCAATGCGGCAAGCCTTGGCAACGGAGAGGGTACGGAAGGCGCTGCACCGGTCATGGTGTTTGCCGGTTATGCACTGGACCGGGCCTCGGCAATCACCATCGTAAGCCTGCTGTTATTCATGGGTGCGATGGGCAAATCTGCACAATTTTTACTGCACACCTGGTTGCCTGACGCAATGGAAGGGCCAACGCCTGTTTCGGCGCTCATTCATGCGGCAACCATGGTTACAGCCGGAGTGTTTCTGGTTGCGCGGATGTCGCCGATATTCGAACTGTCGCAAACCGCACTGACATTTGTCACCTTCATAGGAGCGACGACAGCATTTTTCGCAGCGACAGTCGGTCTGGTGCAAAATGATATCAAGCGGGTGATTGCCTATTCGACCTGTTCGCAGCTTGGATATATGTTTGCAGCCCTTGGCATTGGAGCTTACGGGCCGGCAATTTTCCATCTGTTCACCCATGCATTTTTCAAGGCGCTGTTGTTCCTTGGGGCCGGATCGGTCATTCATGCGGTCAGTGATGAACAGGACATGCGCAAGATGGGCGGATTGCGCAAACATATTCCCAAAACCTACTGGATGATGATCATCGGCACTGTGGCACTGACCGGGCTTGGCATTCCAGGAACCTATATCGGCACTGCCGGGTTTTTCTCAAAGGATGCGATAATTGAAAGCCTTTATGTCGGGCAGAATTCCTATGCCGGTTATGCCTTTGCCTTGACTGTGGTGGCAGCATTATTCACCAGTTTCTATTCCTGGCGTTTGATCTTTATGACCTTCCACGGCCGCGAAAAAGCGCCCGCCGATGTGATGGCACATATTCATGACAGCCCGAAGGTTATGATGGTGCCGCTGTATATTCTGGCAGCTGGGGCCTTGCTGGCCGGTGTGGTGTTCAGCGGCTACTTTATCGGAGAGGGGTATGCTGAATTCTGGCGCGGTGCATTGTTTACGCGTGAAGGCAATGACGTCATCACAGAATTTCACGAGGTTCCCTTCATTGTGAAACTGGCACCTTTCGCCATGATGCTGATTGGTTTCATCACCGCCTGGCTGTTTTATATCAAGTCACCAGGATTGCCGGGCGAACTGGCAAAACAGCATCCGGGACTTTATCAGTTCCTGCTCAACAAATGGTATTTTGACGAAATTTACGACTTCCTGTTTGTCAGACCGACAAAATGGCTCGGCCGGTTTCTTTGGAAAAAAGGCGATGGCTGGTTCATTGACGGGTTTGGCCCGGACGGTATTTCGGCAAGGGTGCTTGATATCACCAACCGTGTGGTCCGGTTGCAATCGGGTTATCTCTATCATTATGCCTTTGCCATGCTGATTGGCGCGGCGCTGCTGACAACCTGGTTAATGTTTGGAGGCGCACGCTGATGTCAAGCTGGCCTATCCTTTCTATCGTTACATTCCTGCCGCTGGTCGGGGCGGCTATAATTCTGCTGATCTGGGATGATACTGAAATCAGCCGCCGCAATGTGCGTAATGTGGCTCTGTGGACCACGGTGCTGACATTCTTCCTGTCGCTGTTTATCTGGATTGAATTTGACAATTCGATTGCCGGGTTCCAGATGGAAGAAAAAGCCGAGTGGCTTGGCGGCATCACCTACCATCTGGGTGTAGACGGTATTTCGGTGCTGTTTGTCATTCTTACCACATTTCTGATGCCGTTTTGCATTCTTGCCAGTTGGGAGACCATCCAGACCCGGCTGCGCGAATATATGATTGCGTTCTTGATTCTTGAAACATTGATGATCGGGGTGTTTACAACCCTCGATATCGTGCTGTTTTACGTGTATTTTGAAGCCGGTCTTATCCCGATGTTTCTGATAATCGGGGTCTGGGGAGGCAAGCGCCGGGTTTATGCCAGCTTCAAGTTTTTCCTCTATACACTTCTCGGTTCCGTGCTGATGCTGCTGGCGATCATGGCAATGTACTGGGAAGCGGGCACCACAGATAT
>JALTNS010000157.1 GCA_027000565.1 Rhizobiaceae bacterium
CCTTCTTAAGCCTCTCCATTATCCTCTCTGGAATAGATATTACTGTATCTGTATCCATACCAATATTGAGGAGAATTATACATATTAATTAAAGTTATAAACAATAGAATGATGATAAACACATTCCTGCCTCAATCCCATGGTTATATTATTATAAACAGTAGGTATAGGACTCCCGTAGTAATGTTATCGGCCAACGAACTCTCTATAGGAGTTACGAAGTGGTCAGGATCCAGTCCACGTCTATAAGTTAGATGGGCGGTGTAGATACTTATAACCCCTATTATAGATACGGAGAAGACTCCTGCTATCATCAGCTTAAACAAGAAACTTATGTCGAGAGGTATAGAGAATAGGATGAACCCCAATAGTCCATATAAAGTAAATAAGATGGCTATCAAACCCGAGATAATTGGAAGGTTTAGTTTAAGCAAGGTTTCTATGTCTAGTTCACCTGTCAAGGCTAGTTTAGTTGTGGACGTCGACCCAATTATACTACCTCCATCTCCTATAGACGTCAATATAGAGGGATATATAAAGTATAATATAGGGTTCTTCTCTAGGTATTCAGCCATACCCCTAAGCCCTAGTCCAGTTATCATTACAATAACGCTTGTAATTATTATTGCGAGGAGACTCTCCCTAACCTCGACCCTGAATATCTCAGGATCGAAACCGAGAGAGTAGAATGTAATTGGCATTATAAAATTCAGTAGTGAGAGGATGAGGGCAAGCCACCCAATTCCTATATCCAGTATTATTAGCGAGGAGAATATGAAGAAGATTGTTATGGCTACATCGCCTAAACTACTTGTAAATGGATATGTAACTATATCTGGATCCCATCCCCTGACATAAGATGCCTTTGCAATGATAGTTACCAATGGAATCATAACCACTTGGGTTAGGAAGAAGGTCGAGAACACTAGGAGGAAGACTTCAGATATAATGTTGATACCGTACCCAAAGAGGAGGATTAGGAGGGCGGTTGACGATAAGGTGACTATCACGGCCCCAATTAGATGGAGGAGGGAGACCGCTAGGAGTAGGGTATAATACTCATCTGTATTCTCCAGTATCCTGGGAAGCATGTTACCGAGGTGTAAACTAGTTGTCAGCCTCCCACTATATACTCCTCCAATGGTTCCCCTAAGGCTGAGAAGCGGTGGATAGACCAGTAAGAGCCACATAAAACTCGAGAAGAGGGTGGATGATAAAGCCAGTATCGCTCCAGGCAATAGGTCTAGGATTCCTGTTGAGAGAGCTAGGAGTGGGGGAATTACTATGGGGCCTAGGCCCCTAAGCCTTCCAAACCTAAGCCCCATGGGAAAAGTCATCTCCCCCACCCTAGATACCATGAAACATGCTTTATTGTAGAAAATTTTAACGTTGAAAATAATTAAATATGCCCTTTTTAACACTAGAATCAATTCAGAGTTTAAATATATGTTGATGTGTTGATAATATATTTTATCTTGGAGGGTGAAAAAATAATTGTCTGAAGATAGGCGGGTTATTCACTACGAGCCTATTCCAGCTAAAACACTTCTTATGCAGATTAAAAACCTATCTGAGTTGATGGTTAACCTCGCATACTGTAGTATATTCTTTGGGGATAAGGATGTCACCAGCGAGATAAATAGGCTTGAGGAGAAGATAGACTATCTAAAGAGTATATTGATAATGCATGCCGCGCTTGCGACAAGGGATAGAAAGGATGCTGAGAGACTTGTAAGCATCCTCGACTTCATGATCGCAGTTGACAAGATAAGTGATGCAGCGGGAGATATAGCTGTTCTGGCGGAGAACGGTATCTCGATAGACATTGGGCTAAAGGATTTCTTTCTAAATACATCGACTACACTCGTATATTCACTTAGGGTTACTGCCGAGTCCATATTCGCGAACAAGAGGATCGATGAAATATATGGGATGATAAAGGAGATTTTCGATGTGATAGCGATTAGAAGGAACAGTGAGTATATCTTGTCACCGTCAAAAGAGATAAGGGTTCAGCCAGGTGACGTACTCTTCATCATGGGTTTAGCGGAGAATATAAAGACCCTATTGGAGAAGGAGGGGAAGGCTTACCCAGCACGTGGAATTAGGGGAGTTGAGGAAGGCCTTGTAGACCTACTCCTAAATATTAAGGATATCTCTGAGTTGATGGTTGACCTCGGGTACTCGGCTCTCTTCACACATAGTAGGGAGCTTGCTAAGGAGCTGGTCTCAATCGAGGAGACGATAGATAGATTGACACATGAATTCAAGATTCTTACTATGAAGTCTAGGGAGCTTAGTGATATGGAGAAGATCGGTATGATAGAGATTGCCGATGCATGTGAGGCTATGGGAGACGCGGCTATGGACATGACCTTTGGTTTGAGAAAGGGATTGGAGCCCCATCCATTGATTGACGAGGTTCTTGAGAGCACTGATGAGAGAATAGCGTTGATACGTGTGAATGAGAAGATGATGGATAAGAATATTAGGGAATTAGGCTTGGATAAATATGGGATAGAGATACTGGCTATGAAGCGTGGCGAGGAGTGGCTTGTAGTGCCTCCTTCAACGGGCCTAATACTGAAGAAAGGGGATATTCTACTGATCAGATACTATTCGGAGGCCGAGGAACACGTGTCTAGAATAGTCTCTGAAGAGGAGAGGGAGGAGATACGTAGGGATATCCAGGAGCTGGAGAAGGAGAAGATAAACCAGGATTAGCCATTTTGAGACATACTATTTTATCCATTCCAAAGTATATTATATTCTATTATAGAGGTGTTCTAGAGATGACGTATATAGAATATGTGGATACAGGTTATACGCCTAGCGAAGAAGATCTTGTTGTATTATTCCGTGTTGAGCCTATAAAGGGGATGTCGTTTGAAGAGGCTGTTGGCAGGGTAGCCTCTGAATCATCAAACGGGACATGGACCGAAGTAACCACTATGAAGGAACATATTAGGAAGCTTAGTGCAAAAGCCTATAAATTATATTCTCCATGGGTTGAGGTAGCATATCCAGCTGAGCTTTTCGAAGAGGGTAACATGAGTCAGATACTAAGTAGTATAGCAGGTAATATCTTTGGAATGAAGGCTATTAGGAAGCTTAGGCTTGAGGATGTATACTGGCCCAAGAAGATCGTTGAGAGCTTCCCAGGGCCTCAATATGGATTGGAGGGAGTCAGGGATATCATGAAGATATATGATAGGCCTATCCTAGCCACTGTACCTAAGCCTAAGGTGGGTATGTATACAAGTGAATTTGTGGAGGCAGCTTCAGAAATATGGAGAGGCGGCATCGACCTTGTAAAGGATGATGAGAACCTAACTAGTCAGAGTTTCAATAAGTTTGGAGAAAGAGCTAGAGCCATGTTTAGACTAAGGGATAAGATTGAGAGGGAGACGGGTGAAAGGAAGGGATATTTAATAAATATCACTGCACCATATAAGGAGATGCTTGAAAGAGCTAGGCTGGTAAGCGACCTCGGCGGAGAATTTGTGATGATAGATATCCTCACGACTGGATGGTCAGCTCTACAGTCTCTTAGGGAGGAGTTTGAGGATTTGAAAGTCGCGGTACATGCACATAGAGCATTTCATGCAGCATTCACGAGAGATAGGAAGCATGGAATGTCGATGAAGGTAGTAGCTGAGATAGCTAGGCTACTGGGAGTAGATCATATTCATGTCGGCACCGTAGTAGGTAAGCTTGAGTCGCCCAAGATCGATGTAATTCCACTGATCCGTATATGCCGTGACAAAGTAATTAGGAGAAACAACTACTACAGACTCCTACCAAAGAAATGGTATGGTATAAAAGGTATATTCCCGGTTAGCAGCGGCGGGATACATCCAGGCCTAGTCCCCGAGCTTATAAAGATGTTTGGAGTAGACGTCATGATACAGGCTGGCGGCGGGGTATTAGGGCATCCAGGTGGTCCGCTTAAGGGTGCCGAAGCCTTCCGCGAGGCTATAGACGCAAGTATCCATGGTGAGAGCCTAGAGGATAGGGCTGCTAAGAATAAGGCGCTTAGAGAGGCGTTGGACTACTGGGGTAGGAGGACGCCTATATAGCCTTCTTTACACGGAGCTTCAGGCCTTCAACAGCCACTACAATTACCTTCTCACCCTCCTCTAATACTTCATCAGCAACCGCTGTCCAATAGTCAGACATGACTAGGACGATACCGGGCTTAGCTGGTTCAATACGGGATTTGACGACTCCCTCTTTACCTATTAAGATATCTACATCGAGAATAGACTTCTTCCTCTTGAGAACCTCCCTAATCTTATGGAGATAGAGACCTACTATACCAGTTACAATTACTATGAGGGTTAACCCGCCTATTAGGAAGGATGTGTAGTTAAACGTCCATATAAAATATTCCTGCCTATATAGTAGTATAGTTCCAAATGCTATGAGGAACGATCCAATTATAGCTGGTCCACCATGTCCGATCTTGATCTCCATAAGTATCGAGATAATACCCAATAGCAGGAGAGCTACAGCGGTAGCATCTGTCCCCACCAGCCCCAGCCCCAGTAACGCCAGTACAAAAGCTACTCCAGCCCCTACTCCACCTACAAAAGTCGGGTGGAATATCTCTATAAGTATTAGGAGAGCCGCGATGTCAATGAGGAGACCGACTACAAACGGGTCGGATAATATTGATAGGAGACTTGATCTTATATCATGTCCAACTGTATTAATGGCATATCCATCTAGGCCTTCAGCCTCCAAGACATCGGATAATGAAGATGCCAGATAATCCGCGATATTATTTTCTACAGCCTCCTCAGCCGTATAATCCATGTTCTCGAGGACCATGAGCTTGGCGGCCGTCTCATTCCTATTTCTCAACGATGCTAGGGAAGCTATCCAGCTCGCCATTGCATTAACGACCTTCGGGTCACTCTCTGTACCACCTATACTTCTAGGCTCAGCTGAGCCTATTACGGAGCCTGGTGACATAACTAGTGTATCGGAAGACAACCCGATATATGCTCCTGCGGAGAAGGCCCTGCCTCCTATGGGGATATACACTATTACTCTAATTGGAGATCTTAGGATTAAGTCGACTATCTTCTCAGTCGGGTTTAGATAGCCTCCGTTTGTATTCAATATGATTATAATAGCCTTTGTATCCATAGGCGCGGAGGAGATCGTCCTACTGAGGAGATCCTCCACACCAGCGTCTATAGTGGTCTCCATATCGAATATGATGACCCTACCCTTGTTCTGTGCATATAAGCTGGTGGCCAGAGAGGTAAATAGTATTATCAGAGCTATGCATAGAGATAGGAAGATTATGGTCCTCCTCATCAAACCCCCATAAAAATATATTTGGAGTAGAGATATATTCGATTAACCCTCTTCCTCCTCCACCCCACCAGTAATTTCTTTAATGAATTTAGAAATATCCTCGACGAATTTCGTGAACTCCATTGGAAGTACGAATTTAGTCGACTCTCCACGCCCGATCTCCTTAAGCATCTCCATATACTGTAGAGCCATCGTCTTAGAATCAAGTTTCTTAGCAACGTTAAACAATATCTCCAGAGCCTGTGCATATCCCTCGGCCTTCAGGATAGCCGCCTGCCTCTCTCCCTCCGCCTTTAGGATCGCGCTCTGTTTCTCCCCCTCAGCGACAAGGATCGCTGACTCCTTCTGGCCACTGGCCTCCGTAACCATTGCACGCCTATTCCGTTCAGCGCTCATCTGTCTGATCATAGCGTCCTGAACCTCGCTAGGCGGCATAATCTCACGTATCTCTACACTAGTTACCTTTACACCCCACCGTTCGGTGACCTCATCCAGTTTACCCCGGAGGATCTTATTGATCTCCTCACGCCTCGCAAGCACATCATCTAAATTAATATCTCCTATCACCGCCCTAAGCGTTGTCGTGGCTATGCCTGTCGCAGCACCCTCAAAGTTCTGCACATTTATTACGCTCTGCAGTGGGTCGAAGACCCTAAAATAGATTAGGAAGTCGATGTCAACCGGGGCGTTATCCTTCGTAATACAGGTCTGCTTAGTTATCTCTAGGTAACGCTCCCTAAGGTCCACAAATACCGGGCGGTCTATAATGGGTATAAGTAGGACGACGCCGGGTCCCTTAACCCCTATAGCCCTACCAAGTCTAAATATGACTATTCTCTGATACTCCCTAACAATCTTGATGGATGCTGATAGGAATGAGACTATTATTATGATTATCAATAG